>JBBQDZ010000116.1:0-7583 GCA_038320185.1 Gaiellales bacterium | reverse complement strand
TCCACGGCGCGCAGAGCGACGTCTTCCTGCTGGGCGGCGGGCGCCTACTCTTCCGCGGCCCCGGCATCTTCCAGGACTTGACGTGGTCGCCCGACGGCCGCAGGCTGCTCGTCGGCTGGCGCAGCGCCGACCAGTGGCTCTTCATTCCGTTCCCGCGGCCGGGCCGAGTCGTGGCTGTCTCGAACATCGGACGAACGTTCGGCGGCTTCCCGCACGTCGCCGGCTGGTGCTGCTGAGGCCCGCCGACGGTCTAAGCTCGCCCGGTGGCCGAGGGGGTCGACGTCGTCTGCCTCGGGATCCTCGTCGCCGACGCGATCGCGCGGCCGGTCGACGAGCTGCCGGCCCGGGGCAGCATCGCGCTGATGGAGGAGATCGCGCTGCGTGCCGGCGGGTGCGCGATCAATACCGCCACCGTGCTCAGACGGCTGGGGCTCGCCTCCGCGGTCGTCGGGAAGGTCGGAGGCGACCCGTTCGGAGACTTCCTCCTCGGCGTCCTGGACGAGCGCGACGTTGATCGTCGCGGGGTGCTTCGGGATCATGCCGTGGCGACCTCGGCCTCCCTCGTCCTCGTGGGAAGCGACGGTGAGCGGACGTTCCTCCACCTGAAAGGCGCGAACGGACGCCTCGGGCCGAACGAGCTCGACCGATCGCTCCTCTTCGCTGGGCGTGCCCTCCACGTCGCCGGCTCGCTCCTGCTGACGGAGCTCGACGGAGCGCCGACCGCCTCTCTGCTCGCCGAGGCCAGGTCGCGCGGTCTCCTGACGAGCCTCGACGTCGTCTTCGACGCCACCGGCTGCTGGGAGCTCGTTCTGCCGTCGCTGCCGCATGTCGACCTCTTCTGCCCGAGCCTAAGCGAGGCCCGGGCGATCTCGAGCGAGGAGCGGCCGGCGGATGTGGCGGCATGGCTGCGGAGTCGAGGCGTCCGCGAGGTGGTTCTGACGATGGGTGGGGCAGGCTGCTACGCGGCAGGACAAGACTTCGAAGGGCAGATCGACGCCGTGCCCGCCCGTGCGGTCGACGGCACGGGCGCCGGCGACGCCTTTGCGGCCGGCCTGCTCTACGGGCGCCTCGCCGGCTGGGACCTCGAGCACTCGGCGCGGCTGGCCAACGCCGCCGGGGCGCTCGCGACGACCACCGTGGGGGCGTCCGATAGCCCCCACGGGCTCGCGGAGACGCTTGCGCTGGCCGGTCTAGAGTAGGCCGCGCGTGAAGGTGCGGCTCCACCGGATGTTCGGCGCCGACGGCCGGTGTTTCGACGTCGCGGTCGACCACGGCTTCTTCGGTGAAGGAGCCTTCCTCGCGGGGATCGAGGATCTCGAGACGGCGATCGAGAAGCTGCTACTGGCCGGCCCGGACGCGATCCAGCTGTCGCCGGGGACCGCACGGCTCCTCCAGCGCCGAGCCGGCCCGAAGCCGGCGCTCGTCATGCGCACCGACGTCGCCAACGTCTACGGGCCCGAACCGCCGGGCCAGCTCTTCTCGGAGGTCGTCGAGGACGCGGTCGGGCACGCCCTCCGTCTCGACGCCGCCTGCCTGTGCGTGAACCTCCTCGATCTCCCGGGCGAGCCGGAGCTCCGGCGCCAGTGCATCCGCAACGTCGCGGCGCTCCGTGCCGCCTGCGAGCCCGTCGGGCTGCCGCTGATGGTCGAGCCGCTCGTGATGCGGCCCGGGAAGGGAGGCTACGGCGTCGACGGGGACGTGGAGAGGATCGTCCCGCTCGTGCGCCAGGCAGTCGAGCTCGGCGCCGATGTGATCAAGGCCGATCCCACCGAGGACCTCGACGATTACCCCCGCGTGATCGAGGCGGCGACGGGCGTGCCGGTGCTCACCCGCGGGGGTGGGAAAGCTCCTGACGAGGAGATCCTCCGGCGCACCGAGTCGCTCATGCGCCAGGGTGCCGCGGGAATCGTGTACGGGCGGAACGTGATCCAGCACGACAGCCCGGCCGGAATGACACGGGCGCTGATGGCGATCGTCCACGACGACGCCTCGGCAGACGAGGCGCTCGCGCTCCTGCGTGCCTGAGCGGGTCGTCTCCTTCGGGGTGATCGGCGGGGGGCTCATGGGCCGCGAGTTCGCGAGCGCCGCTGCCCGCTGGCTCCATCTCGCCGACCTCGGCGTGCGGCCTGAGATCGTCGTCGTCTGCGACGTCGACCCCGGCGTCCTCTCCTGGTACGAGCGGCTCGAGCCTAGGCCGAAACTCGTCTCGGATTACCGCGAGCTACTGGCCGACGACTCGGTGGAGGCCGTCTACTGCGCCGTGCCGCACCACGTGCACGAGGAGCTGTACACGGCCATCCTGCGCGCCGGCAAGCACCTGCTCGGGGAGAAGCCGTTCGGGATCGACCTGCGCGCGAACGACGCGATCTCCGCCGAGATCGCCGCCCGCCCGGAGCTGCTCGTGCGCTGCTCTTCGGAGCTCCCGTTCTATCCCGGTGGCCAGGAGGTGGCGCGGTGGATCGGGGAACGCCGATTCGGGCGCGTGATCGAGGTGCGCTCGCTCTTCCTGCACTCGAGCGACCTCGACCCGGGCAAGCCGATCAACTGGAAACGCCGCCGCGCCCAGAACGGCGAGTACGGGTGCATGGGCGATCTCGGCATCCATGCCCTGCACCTGCCGCTTCGCGCCGGCTGGCAACCGCGCAACGTCCGCGCGATCCTCTCCGACATCGTCCCGGAGCGGCCCGACGGCCGGGGAGGGTCAGTCCCCTGCGACACCTGGGACAACGCGGTGCTCCTCTGCGAGGCATGCGACGAGGGTCACGCGTTCCCGCTGCGGATCGAGACGAAGCGAATCGCGCCGGGCGAGATGAACACCTGGACGATCGAGATCGACGGTACCGAGGGCTCCATCGCCTACACGACGAAGCAGCCGAAGACCCTGCTCGTGATGGACTACGCAGCCGGTGGCTCGCAGGCCTGGCAGGTGAGCGACCTCGGATCGCAGTCGGCCTACCCCACGATTACCGGCGCGATCTTCGAGTTCGGATTCCCGGACGCGATCCTCCAGATGTGGGCCGCATTCCTCGATGAGCTGGCGAACGGGCGGGAGGGCATGCGTCAACCGTTCCACTGCGCGACCCCCGAGGAGGCGACCGCGACCCACCGTCTCTTCACCGCGGCGCTCGAATCGCAGCGCGACTCGAGCGTTGTCGAGGTCGGCCCTTCATGACGCGCTGACTCTCCAACCCTCTGCTTTCTCATGGCTCGCGGACGTAGCTCTTCCACACAAACCATGGGTCGACAGAGGCACCGAGGACCATCCACTTGAGCAGATGTCCGGCACGCCCTCCGTTCCTTGCCCAACGGTCGGTGTTCCCGATAAGCCGAGCATACGAGAGCGATCGCATAGCAAGGGAGATGCAAAGGCAAATGGCGGCCTTACGGGTCCGCGGGTCCGGGTCTATCCGTGAGGCAGCGAATGCCGCGTGGGACGTCGCTGAGACCGTCATTGTCCTCCTCACGGGGTCTGACCCCGGGAAGCGAACCCGGCTCTCTTCCGTGGAGCGCGCGCTCGCCCTTACGGGGTCTGACCCCGTGGGTAGGAGAGGCCGTGTCCGCTTCGGAGGTGGCCGAACGAGCGGCTTGCGCTCACTGCGCTTGTTGCCTAGAATGGCAACGGATGTCGAGACCGCTCCGCATCCAGGCCGCCGGAACCGTCTACCACGTCACTGCGCGAGGGGTTGCGCGGTGCCGGATCATCCGCGACCGCGGCGACTACGAAACCTTCGAAGCCATCCTCGCCCGCACGATCGCGAAGTTCGGCTGGATCTGCCACGACTTCTGCGTCATGGGCACCCATTACCACCTACTGATCCAGACGCCCGAACCGAACATCGCCGCAGGCATGCAGTACCTGAACGGCTGCTACGCCCAATCCTTCAACCGCCGCCATGGTCGGGTCGGCCACCTCTTCCAGGGGCGCTACCACACCGCCCTCGTCGAAAGCGACCCGCATCTCCTCCAGCTGGTCCGCTACCTCGCCCATAACCCTGTCCGCGCCCGCATCTGCGCAAGCCCCAGCGACTGGACCCACGGCAGCTATCACGCCCTCAGCCGCGGCAGCCCGCTTCCCTTCGTCCACCCGCGGACGATCCTCGACCAATTCAGCCCGCACCCCCAAAGAGCGCTCGACGCCCTCCGCGACTTTGTCGAAGGCGCGAACCGCCCACCCTGACCCGCGCCGGCGCCTCACGCCATGTGGATCTCGACGTCGTCAGCGACGCCGCCGAGGATCGTGTAGTCCGTCCGCGCGGTCTGGAGGATCGAGCCGGGGACGAACTCGGAGACCGGGCCGTGGGCGACGAGGCGGGCGATGAAGCGCTGCCAGGAAACGCCGCCGCCGAGGTCGCCGTCGAGCCAGAAGCTGCGGTGCTTCGCGCCCAGGATCTCGCGCGGGCCGATCGTGTTCGCGGCCGGGGGCACCCACGACCAGTCGCCGCCGAAGGAGTGCAGCGCGTTCTGCATGATCGTCATCGGGTGGAGCTCGACGAGGCGCGCGCCGGCCGCCTTGTAGGCGTCCAGATCGCCGTCGAACTCGGCCCCGAGATGTGACTCCCAGAACGCGATGTGCCCGCACCACCCGATGCCGCCGTAGCAGACGTCCGCTCCGCCGAGGGCGTCGATCCGGTCGCTGTAGTCGCCGATCGCGTTCTGCGTCGGAAAGTGAATCTGCTCTTCGGGCGGACGCAGGTCGGCGTCGACGAGGGCGAAGAAGCGCTCCTGCATCGCGCGCTGGAACGAGCCGGGCCAGGAGACCGGGGCGGTCACGCCCTCCTCGTTCGCGTACTCGTCCATGTTGAACGTGTGCACGTGCGCGAGCGAGAGCCGCTCGTCGTTGATCATCCGCGCGGCGAGGGCGTACTGCGGCATCGGGCCGACCGGCAGGATCGCGACGAAGCTCCGACCCTCGTCCCGAGCGCGCCGGATGCGCCCGACGAAGTCCTCGGCGAACCGTCGGTAGAAGTCCTCCGCATCTTCCACGACGCTGATCCGGAACTCCGAGTTCGAGTGGCGGGCCAGGTCCCCGCGGGTGATCCCGCGCACGCGCTCACACTCCTCGCGGTCCTGGAAGGAGATGAACTTCGCGAGGTCGTAGGTGAATGCGGTCTCGGTCTCCAGGGAGTCCTCCTTCAGGGAAGTAGGCGGCGGGTCGTGGCCCGCGGCCAGGTCAGGCAGGCCACGAAGCCCTCCGCATACGCGACCCCGCACTGCTGGCCGCGGAAGCGCGTCGTCGTCCTCATCTGCTCCACGATGTCGACGCCGTCGTGGTCGCGCAGCCAGGTCAGCTGGCTCTCGTGTGCCTCGAGCATGGCCGCCTTCGTCTCGATCTGAGTGGAGACGTCGACGAACTCGGTGGGCGAGAAGCCGAGGCCCATGACGGTCTCCATGAAGTAGATCGGCGTGACGTGTCCGTGCGGAGCCTTCTCCGTCTCGTAGAGCGGCAGCGTCGCATAGAAGCTGCAATTGAAGACGAGCTTCGAGATCTCGTTGTGGTCGCCCATGTAGTCGCCCGGATGGTGCGTGATGATCAGATCCGGTCGCGCCTCGCGCACGAGGTCGACGACCAGCCGCTGCTGGGCGGGATCGGCCGCGTTGATCTCCGCGTCGTGGAGGCCGATCGTGGCGTACTCGGCGCCTGCGATCTCCGCGGCCCGCCTCGCCTCGGCACCCCGGATGCGCGCGAGCTCCTCCGAGGTGTGGACGAAGCTGCCGCGGTCGCCTCTGGACGCATGGCACATCACGACCTCGTTTCCCTCCGCGACGTAACGCGCGATCGTGCCGCCGCAGAGGATCTCGAGGTCGTCGGGATGGGCACCGACCGCGAGAATCCTCACACCGCCTCCATCCTGAGCTCCTCGAAGAGGCTCTCCTCGACCGACTGGAGCGCGAGCCTGACGGCTCCGAGCGCGACCGCCTCGTCGCCGAGCGTGGACAGGACGACGCGGGGCGACATCGGCACGAGCTCTGCGACCCGGGCGGCGAGCGGGTCGAGCAGGCTCGTCCCCGCCCGGGAGAGACCGCCCCCGACGATCACGGTCGAAGGATTGAGGACGACGACCGCGGCTGCGATCCCGCGGGCGATCCGCTCGAGCAGCTCGGCCACGATGGCCGCGGCGGCGGGGTCGCCGCGTCCGGCGGCCTCGAACACCGTCTCGGCGTCGATCGCCTCCGGGTCGCCGCCGGCGAGCTCAAGCAGCATCGCGCCGTCTCCCGCGGCCGCGGCACGGCGGCCGAGGCGAGCAAATGCCGCTCCGCCCGCGGCGTGCTCGAAGGGGCCGGCGCCCTCCCTCTCCTGTCCGGAGTCGTCGAAGAACGGGAGGTAGCCGATCTCGCCCGCGGCGCCGCCTGAGCCGCGGTAGACCTCGCCGCCCGTCAGGATGCCGCCGCCGATCCCCACTCCGAGCTGCACGAAGAAGGCGTCGTCGATCGCGCGCGCGGCACCGCGCCAGCGCTCGGCGAGCATCGAGAGGCTGACCTCGTTCTCAACCAGCACCGGGCAGGGGAACGAGCGACCGAGGAGCTTCCCGAGCTGCAGCCCCTCCCAGCCCCCGAGCTGCGGAGCGAGGGTTACGCGGCCCTGTGGGTCGACGACGCCGGGTGTCCCGACGCCGACTGCCTTGAGAGTCCCCTGCGCCGCGCCACCCGACTCCAGCGCTCTGCGGGCTGCAGCTCGCACGGCATCGAGCAGGGCGGGCGCGCTGCGTCGCTGGAGCGCGGTCGTTCGCCGGCGCTCGACTGCGACAAGCCGTCCGTTCAGGTCGGCAAGGGTCACGAGCACCTTGTTCGCGCCGATGTCGATACCGAGGACGTGGCCGAGGTTGCCCCGGAACCTGAGCAGCCGCGCGCGGGGGCCCGGACGGCGTGGACGCGTCTCGCCGTCCGCGAGGCTCTCGCTCACGTACTGCGCGCGGAGGAGTAGCTCCACGACCTCGTTGACGGTCGGCTTCGAGAGGCCGGTGGCGCGCGCGAGCTCGGTCCTCGAGACCGGTCCCTCGGCTCCGCGAATCGCCGCGAGAACGGCCGCTGCGTTCATTCGGCGTAGGAGGCGGGGCGAACCGGTGGGCAGGGAGTTCGTCATTTGACTCGCATTCGAGACGATGTTAGAAACCTTTCCTATCAATTTGCAACCCTCCCCCTCCGCCGCCCAGTTCGACCGCTCGCGCTTCGATCACGTCGGACTGATCACCGACGCGGAGCAGCCGGACGAGAGCTGGGTCGAGGCGACGCGGGTGTGGGTGACGAGCCCGCGCGCGCACCCGTACAACGTCGAGTTCCTCCGCTTCGAGCCCGACACCCCGGTCACGGGGCCTCTGCGAACGCAACCGCACGTCGCCTACCGCGTCGCGGACGTGCAGCGCGCGGTGGAGGGGCACGAGGTGCTGGCGGAGCCGTTCGACGTCGGGAACGGCTTCCTCACGGTCGCCTTCGTCGACGTGGAGGGCGCGATCGTCGAGTTCATGCAGTACGCGAACCCACACGAGGAGGGCTGGTTCTAGTGTCGGCGGCGAACGGCGGGGGACCGTCGAAGCTCGAGGTCCGGGGAGCCGCCAAGATCTACGAAGCGAAGACCGGTCCCGTGC
>JBBQDZ010000115.1:0-7657 GCA_038320185.1 Gaiellales bacterium | reverse complement strand
GGGCAGGCCGAGGTGAACAACCGGGCGCAGGACTGCTACGGCGTAGCCCGCGAAGGCTCGAGTAGCCGCCGGGCGATCAGCAGCTGAAGAATCTCGTTCGTGCCCTCCCCGAGGATCAGGAGCGGCGCATCCCTGTAGAGGCGCTCGACGACGTACTCGGTCGAGTAGCCGTACCCGCCGTGGATGCGCATCGCCTCGAGCGCGACCTCCTCGGCCGTCTCCGTCGCGAAGAGCTTCGCCATCGCGGACTCGAGATCGGCTCGCTCGCCGGCGTCCTTCTTGTCGGCAGCCTGCAGCAGCAGGAGCCGCGAGGCCTCGATCTTCGTCGCCATCTGCGCCAGCTTGAGCTGGATCGCCTGATGCTCGGCGATCGGCTTCCCGAACGCCTCGCGCTCCTGCGCGTACCGGATCGCCGCCTCGAACGCCGCCGTCGCGAGGCCGACCGCACGCGCGGCGATGTTGACCCGCCCGAGCTCGATGCCCCCCATGAAGTACCTGAAGCCCTGGCCGACGCCGGCATCGCCACCCAGCACGCTCGAGGCCGGCGTGCGGAAGCCATCGAAGACCAGCTCGACCGACTCGACTCCCTTGTACCCGAGCTTCCGGAGCTTCGGCGGGATGGTCAGGCCGGGCTGTGCAGGCACCGCGGGCTCCTTCTCCACCAGGAACGCCGTCATCCCGCGATGCCGGGGCTCGGCGTCCGGGTCGGTCTTCGCGAGCAGCATCACGAGGCCGGCGTGGAAGCCGTTCGTCACCCACATCTTCTGGCCTCCGATCACGTACTCGTCGCCGTCGCGATCGGCCCTCGTCCGGATCGCCTGGACATCGGAGCCGGCGTGCGGCTCGGTCATCGAATACGCGGAACGGAGCTCGCCGGTGGCCAGTCGCGGGAGGTACCGCGCGCGCTGCTCGTCCGTGCCGAAGCTCGCGATCATCCAGGCGGAGATCAGGTGCGTGTTGAGCACGCCGGAGAGGGACATCCACCCGCGCGACAGCTCGACCTGGATGAGGGCGTAGGTGGTCAGGTCGAGGCCCAGCCCGCCGTAGTCCTCGGGAATCGTCACGCCGAAGAGCCCGAGCTCCTTCATCGTCTCCACGAGCGCGGCCGGGTACTCGTCGGCGCGCTCGAGCTCGGGGGCGACCGGGACAACCTCCCGCTCGACGAAGTCCCGCACGGTCGCGACGATCTCCCGCTGCTCGGCGCCCGGCGTTGGCATCAGTCCGGCATCGTGCCCTAGCTGCCGAGGGGTTCGTCGAGAGGCTCTCCTCCGCGGAACGGGATCTCGAAGAGGCTCTCCCCGAGAATGGTGCCGGCGGAGGCAACACGCAGGGATCGCAGGGTCGCGACGGCGCCGGGGCCCTCTGCGAAGGCAGGCGCAACTGAGTTCCCGCCCGGGGACTCGGCCGAGGAACGAGCGTCAGCATGTGCCCGGGGCACCCGCCGGCTCGCCGTGCGGCCCGCCGCAGGGGCTATTTCGCGTTCGCGCAGGCCGGGTCTTTGGCTCTCGGCCCGCAGATCAGGAACTTGTGGCTGTAGGAGTCGTTCGCCGCGTTCGTCTCGTAGCCGGCGGGGACGATCTGCCAGTCCACGTCCAGCCTCGTGGTCGCGTCCGGTGGGAAGTTCGGGGTCAGCCTGCCTGCGGCGATGACGAAGATCGACTCCTTCAGGCCCGTCGGGAAGTTGCTGTACTCGCACGTGATCGTGCCCTGGACTGCCACCCCGCTCCCCTGGCCGGTGCAGTCGTGGAAGGGCGGGGTCACCTGCAGCGTGGCCGGCGTCCAGGCCGTCTCGACGAAAGAACTGCCGGTGATCCGGAAGATCAGCTTCCCGCCGGCGCTTCCGGACGGGCCGTTGTTGACGAAGCGGATGTTGCCGAGCGCGCCGACCACCTTCCCCGCCTCCGAGCGAACCGCCTGCTCGCGACCCTTGTCGGAGGGCACCGCCTCGAGGTCGGGCTCGAACCGCAGCGCGAGCATCGACCCGATGCCGATCAGGCGGTTCCGGTTGTTGCACGCCTCGCCCTTCTTGAGCGCGATCTTGTCTGCGCGGATCGTCAGCTTGTTGAAGCCGTAGTGGAACGCGGTGCGCGCCTCGGGCGTGAGCGGCGCCGAGATCGACGGGCTCACCTTGCCCGTGCTGACGTTGCCGAGGCGGCCGATCGAACGCCCGTTGACGAGGACGGAAAGAGATCGAAACGGCGGTGGAAAACCGATCCCGAGCTGGAGGTAGAGATTCCCGCTGAACGGATGGCCCGGCGCCTGGAAGGTCTTGGAGATAGAGACGGTCTGCTCGCCGGACAGGCAACGCGGAGCCCAGAGCCAGGCGAGCTTGACGCGCGTGTCCCACGGAGGTGGGGGTAGTGGAGGTTTCAGGCCCGGCTGAGACGGCACCACGATCCGGGCGTTCTCCCAGCTGCCGTCCGTCGTGATCAGCTCGTCCTGGATCTCGTAGATCATGTACTTGAGGCTCTTCCAGTTGGTGCCGCCGGCGCCCGACGAGGAGCTCGCCAGCCCGAGCACCACCGCGACGCCAGCCGCGGCCAGAAAAACCCGCCGCATCTGCGACGATTCTAGGTCAGGATCGTCTCGAAGTCGACCATCGGCGGACGTTCGCCGGCGATCGCCGCTTCCGGCTGTCCGCCTTCGGCCTGATCGATCGGGCTGCCCGCTGGCCTTCCAAGGGCTACGCGCGGCGTGCGAAGTAGAGGATCAGAACGACGAGCAGAATGATCACGAGCAGTCCGATCAGCCCGTAGCCATCGGCGCGGAGTGTCTGCACTCTTTCGACGGGGCGTCTGGCAGAGGTGCTCCGGCGGAGGTGCTCCCGCGGGCTGCTCCAGGCTCATCGACGGAGCAGTCTCACGATGACTTTACGTTCGCGTGCAGGCAGACTTGAGGCGCTCGCGCGGCGGGGCCGGATGTATCGGTCCCCCGCCGCGCGGACTCCTCGCCCCGCAGAGGCTCAGGCGGTGGCGCCCTTGCTCTGCCAGAAACGGTTCAGCGCGCCCTGGACTTTGGAGGCCCAGATGAAGAGGCCTGCGAGCGGCACGAGCATCCAGAAACCCGTCTTGCCGCTGACCGGCGGCTCCATACCCTCGCGCTTGTAGAGGTTATTCGCGACCTCTGAAGGCGCGATGAACCACATCACGAATCCCGCCACGAGCGCGATCACGAGCCAGAGGACGCCTCCGAGGCCCTCGCCCGAGTAGTTCTTGACCTCGTTGCCGACCTTGTAGTTCCAGACGATTCCGTAGATGCCGAGGGTGATGATCGTGAAGATCGCGACGGCCATCGGGCTCCGGGTCTTGCCGAGGGGACGTACGGCCGCCGCGGGCGCCGCGGGTGCAACTGCTGCTTCGCTCATCGCGCTCTCCTTGGACGGGGGGACGGTCTGACCTAACACGACGGAAGCCCGGCGGTCAACTACCCTCAGGCCATGATGCGCCTTCGGCCGCCGATCGAGGAGCGGTTTCCGCGCCCGTCGGTGATGGGGATCGTGAACGTGACACCGGACAGCTTCTACGACGGCGGGGTGCATCTCGATCCCGACGCGGCCGCGGCAGCGGTCCGGCAAATGCTCGAGGAGGGCGCGGCGATCGTGGACGTGGGTGCCGAGTCGACGCGCCCCGGGTCTGGCGGAGTGAGCGCCGAGGAGGAACTCCGCCGTGTCCTTCCCGTGCTGGAGGGGCTCTCGGGACTCCCGCTCTCGATCGACACCGCCAAGGCCGCGGTCGCCCGGCGGGCGCTCGACCTGGGCGTGGAGCTCGTCAACGACGTGACGGCTCTACGCGGCGACCCTGAGCTCGCCGGGGTGGTCGCGGAGTCGGGCGCCTACCTCTGTCTGCTGCACATGCAGGGGAAACCGCGCACGATGCAGGTCGAGCCGCAGTACGAGGACGTCGTCTCGGAGGTGGTGGCCTTCCTCGAGGAACGGCTCGCGTTTGCCGTTGCGGAAGGCGTCGCGGAAACCAGGGTGTGCCTGGATCCCGGGATCGGCTTCGGGAAAACGGTCGAGCACAACCTCGAGCTCGTGCGGCGTCTCGACGAGCTGGCGGCTCTCGGCCGGCCGGTCGTTCTGGGATTTTCGCGCAAGAGCTCGCTCGGACGGATCCTGGGCGACCCCGGGGCCCGGACGGGCTCGCTTGGCGCGAGCGTGGGGGCCGCGGTCGCCGCGTTCGAGCGCGGAGCCTCGATCCTGCGCGTGCACGACGTGCAGGAGACGGTCGAGGCCCTGGCCGTCGCGCGAGCGCTCGCGTGGGCGTGACGGTCGAGGTACGCGGCCTCGAGATTGCGGGCGTGCACGGGGTCGAGGAAAGTGAGCGCGAGACGGCGCAGCCGTTCCTCTTCGACCTCTGGCTCGAGGTGGGGGATGCTGGGCTCTCCGACCGCATCGAGGAGGCCGTCGACTATCGGGAGGTGGTCGAGCGCGTGCGCGAGACCTTCGAGGCTCGCAGCTTCCATCTGCTCGAGGCGATCGCTACGGCCGTCGCGGATGCGTTGCTGGAGGGGTTTCCGCTCGAGAGCGTCCGCGTCCGGGTCCGCAAGCCGAACGTGCGGCCCGGCGGGCTCCGGGTCGACTACACCGCCGCTAGCGCGAACCGCGCGCGGGCGAGGTCGTGACCGAGAGCGCGTAGGAGGAGCTCACGGCGTTCCTGGCGAGAAAGACGTCGGCGTAGGCGACGAAGCCGCGGGCGCTGCGATTGGTGTACCGGACGAGCTCCTGACGCTTCCCCGGCCGTTCGCTGAAGGCGAGCAGATCACGTTTGAGCGCGGCCGCTCCCTCTTCGAACACCGTCCTCGTGGTCGGCCCCCAGAGGTCGAGCTCGACGTCGCCGCTGCCCGTGACGAAGACCGTCACGCGGGTGTGCGGCGGCACGGCCACGCGGTAGAGGTCGTCCGGGTCTTCGGCGCCGTCGACCCTGCCGCGGAGGACTGCGCGTGGCCGGCTCGCCCGCGTCAGGAGATCCGCCCCCCGGGTGAAGAGTCCCCGCGGCTTGACCTGGTCGACGTCGTCGTTCGGCTCCAACGGATCAGGTGGCGGGGGCGTTCGAGCTAGTGCCGCAGGGATGTCGAGGAGGCCGAAGCCTGTGTCCTCGTCGTAGCCCCTATCCCAGACGTCGCGAGCCGAGAAGCGCATCAGGTCGAAGAGCTGCGTGTTATCGAGTGTCGGCCGCGCCGTCCAGACCCACGCGGCCGCGCCCGACACGAGCGGCGCCGAGAAGCTCGTCCCGTCGTAGACGTCGTAGCCGGCCGAGTTGTACGCGAGCGGCACGGCGACCGGGATGTCCTGGCCGGGGGCGGCGAGGTCGATCGAGAGCGAGGAGCTCGAGAAGTACGTCGGTCGGTTGGACTCGTCGGTGGCAGCAACCGTCAGCACGTGGTTCAGGCTCGCCGGGTACTCCTCTGGGTTCCCGTCCTGGAACTCGTTGCCTGCCGACGCGACGACGAGCGACCCGAGTCGAAAGGCGGTCAGGATGGCCTCCTCCTCGATCCGATCGTAGTCCGCGCTCCCCAGGCTGAGGTTGATGACACTCGGTCCCCGCCGGGCGGCCGTCAGGATTCCCTTGATCTCGGCCGCGTAGGTGAGGTTGGCGGAGCCGTTCGGGCTGGCATCCCACTCCTGCAGCGCGGCCTGTGGGTAGACGCCGACGAGGCCGACGCCGTTCGCGGGCGCGCCGACAACCGAGCTGACGGCGGTGCCATGGTCGTCGTCACGGCCGACGACCCGCTGCGGACCAAGCAGCGTCGTATCGGGGCGACCGGCGAACTCCGGGTGCGTCGTATCGAGTCCGGTGTCGATCACGGTCACCGGCTTGCCCGGGCCTGGCGGCACGACTCTGTCCGCGCCAACGGCCTGGATCCAGTACTCGTTCGGAGCCAAGGGATCGCTCTGCAGGATGCGGCGAAGCGGCGGTGCTGCCGCACTCCGAAGTGGACGGTCCGGTTCGGCGAAGCGGAGGGCGTGAAGCGCCCGAAGGACGGGCAGGAGGCTCCGTAGCGCATGGCTCCGGATGCGCCAGAGCGCGAGCTCCGGCGCGACGAGGGTTGCGTCGTGACGGCGCAGGAGCGGGATCGCGAGGCGCGCGTGCGCGCGGTCGAGCTCCACGAGGTCGAAGGGCCGGCTCGCGAGCGACTGGCCGCCGGAGCGTCCGCGTAGCGCTGCCGTATCCGCATGCGCGAAGGCGACCGGCGCGTTCAGCGCGGCGGCCATCGTCGCGGCGGCGAAGGCCGGCCCGAGCCTCACGCGGCGAGGGTAGCCACAATCCCGACATGATCCGCGCCTACGTCGGCCTAGGAGCGAACCTCGGCGACCGGGAGGCGACGCTGGGATCCGCGCTCGCAGCGCTCGCGCAGCTGGAGGGCGTGGAGGTCGTGGCGGTCTCGAGCTTCCGGGAGACCGATCCGGTCGGCTACCTCGAGCAGCCGCGTTTCCTGAACGCCGCGGTCGCCCTCGAGACCTCGCTCGCGCCGCGGGAGCTGCTCGACGGGCTCCTCGCGATCGAGCGGGAGCTCGGACGCGTGCGCGAAGGGCCACGCTTCGGCCCGCGCACGATCGACCTCGACCTCCTGCTCTACGGCGGCGACACGATCGACGAGCCGGGCCTCGCGGTCCCGCATCCCCGCCTGGCCGAGCGGCGGTTCGTGCTGGAGCCCCTCGAGGAGCTCGACTCCGGCCTGGATATCCCCGGTCGGGGCGCTCTGGCAGCCCTATTGGCAGGGGTAGACTCAGCCGCGTGTCGCACCTCGACGAGCTCGACGAGTACGAGGCGGAGCTCGAGCTCCGGTTGAAGCGGGAGTACTCGGCCGTCTTCGGCCTCTTCCGCTACTGCGTGCTGACCCAAGACGCGACGTACCTCTGCAACCGGCTGAACGTCGTCGAGGCCAACCAATCGGCCTATCCCTTCTTCCACCTGCGGATGGAGGACGTCTGGGTGTGGGACAAGAACCGGCCGACGCGGATGATCCCGCGTGCGGAGGTCTATACCTCGAGCGACGTCACGGTCGAGGAGCTGCGCGGCGAGGGCGACGAGCCGAAGCTGACCGCGGAGGCGCTCGCCGAGCGGATCGGTGAGCCGTTGCCGCGCGACGAGGACGCCTAGAACTTTTCTAGCACGAGACCTCGCCCGATGCTCCTTGCAGTCGACGTCGGCAACACCCAGACCGTCCTCGGGCTCTACGACGGCGAGCTGCTCGTCGAGCACTGGCGCGTTGCGACGGAGCCGGCCCGCACCGGCGACGAACTCGGCGTCTTGCTGCGCAGCCTGCTCGACCTAACCTCACTGCGCGGGATCTGCCTCGCGTCCACTGTCCCGCAACTTCTCCGCGCCTACGGCGAGCTCGCTGCCCGTTCCACGACCGCCACGCTTCTCGTGCTCGGTCCCGGAACACGGACGGGCATCCCGCTGCGCTACGACGACCCCCGGGAGATCGGTCCCGACCGGATCGCGAACGCGGTCGCGGCCCGGGAGCGCTACGGCAGCCCGAGCATCGTCGTCGACTTTGGCACCTCGACGAACTTCGACGTCGTCTCGGCCGCTGGCGAGTACGTCGGCGGCGTGCTCGCGCCAGGTGTCGAGATCTCGATGGACGCGCTTTTCCAGCGCGCCGCGCGCCTGGTGAAGGTGGACTTCACCGAGCCCGCCGGCGCGATCGGCAA
>JBBQDZ010000114.1:0-7705 GCA_038320185.1 Gaiellales bacterium | reverse complement strand
CCGAGGCGGCAGTCCACCTGCGCGAGCGCGAGGCGCACGTCAGGCGCCCGGCCCTGGTTTGCACGGGCGCGCCGTCATCTGCTAGCAACCATACTGCAACTGTGGTTGCCGAGACAGCAACGAGCCTGCGTCGAGGGGTCGCCGTCCTCGAGGCGCTGCGCTCCGACGAGGCGGCGCTCTCCGGCGGCCTTGGCGTGCTGCGGATCGCGGAGGCTGTCGGCCGCGAGAAGAGCCAGGTCTCGCGCACACTGCAGACGCTCGCCGAATACGGTCTCGTCGACCGCGATCCGGAGACGAGGGCCTACCGGCTCGGCTGGACGCTCTATGCGCTCGCCGCCCGCGCCGGCGACACCCGGCTCCTCGCAGTCGGCACGCCGCTCGTGAGGGAGCTCGTCGCTTCGTTGCGCGAGCGAGTGCACCTGACGGTCCTGCAAGGCGACGAGGTGCTCACCGTCCTTTCCGAGTCGCCCCGGCACGTGATCCAGGCAGCGGGGTGGGTGGGGCGCGCGGTGCCCGCCTACTGCACTTCTTCCGGCCAGGCGCTGCTGCTGGATCACACGCGCGAGGAGGTGCTTGCGCTCTACGCGAACGCGTCCCTTTCCCGGTTCGGCCCGAATACGCCACGGAGCGCATCCGAGCTCTACGAGCGGATCGAGCAGGCGCGCGAGCGCGGCTATGCCCTGGCCGACGAGGAATTCGAGGCGGGTCTCGTGGCCGCCGCCGCGCCGGTCCGTGACTTCCGGGGCCGGATCGTCGCCGCGCTGAACGTGTCGGCTCCGAAGTTCCGCCTCGCGGAGCGTCTGACGGAGGCCGGAGAGGCGGTCGCCGAAGCCGCCGTCCGGCTCTCCGACCTGCTCGGCGACCCTGCGCCGGGGCGGACGGGCGCATGACGTTCCTCCTCCCCTGCCCGCACTGCGGCCCGCGGGACGTGTACGAGTTCGCCACGACCGGCGAGGTACTCACCCGCCCGAAGGAGCTTCCGACGCTGCGCGAGCTGACCGACTACGTCTACTTCCGGCGCAACGTCGCCGGCGTTCAGCGGGAGTGGTGGTACCACCGGCAGGGCTGCGGCAGCTGGTTCCTCGCCGAGCGGGACACGCGGACGAACGAGGTTCTCAAGGTCGAGCTGCCGTCGCCGCGCGCGAGCGACCGGTGAGGCTGCCGCCGCGAGCAGGCGAGCGGATCGACCGCTCTCGCAACATCTCCTTCCGCTACGGCACCGAAGAGGTCGTAGCCTTCGCCGGCGACACGATCGGCTCTGCGCTCTACGCCGGCGGTCGGCGGGTGTTCTCGCGCAGCTTCAAGTACCACCGGCCGCGGGGACTCCTCTGCTGCACCGGGCACTGCCCGAACTGCCTGATGACGGTCGACGGCGTCCCGAACGTCCGCGTGTGCGTGGAGCCCGTCCGCGCCGGTGCCGTCGTGAAGGCCCAGAACGTCCTCGGCTCGCTCGAGCGCGACCTGATGTCGGTCACCGACAGGATCGGAGGCCCGTTCACGCCGGTCGGCTTCTACTACCGGACGATGATCCGCCCGCGGCGGGCATGGCCGCTCTACGAGCGGCTCCTGCGGAACGCAGCCGGGCTCGGAAGGGTCGGCGGGCGCTCGCGCCGCTTCGACACCGAGCACCGGCGCGCGAGGGTGCTCGTGGTCGGTGGCGGGCGCGCCGGCCGGGAGGCGGCGCTCGCGGCCGCGGCAGAGGGCCCGGGCGTCGTGCTCGTCGACGAGGGCTCGCACCTTGCCGGCGCCGAGCTCCCCGGCGTCGAGGTGCTCGCGCGGGCGCGCGCGATCGGTATCTACGAGGGCGGCCTCGTGCCCGTCGACGCGGGCGAGCTGCTCCTCCGCTTCCGGGCACAGCGGGTCGTCATCGCCACCGGCGCACTCGAGCAGCCGCTCGTCTTCCCCGGCAACGACCTAGTCGGCGTGCTGCTGCCGTCGGCGGTTCGCCGGCTCGTCCAGGACTGGTCGCTCGCGCCGGGCCGGCGTGCCGTCGTGATCGCCGCTGAGAGCCGGGGGCTCGACGTGGTGCCGATCCTCGAGGACGCCGGCGTCGAGATCGCGAGGACCATCGACCTGCGCGAACGCCCGCTGGGAACGCTCGCCGCGGAGGGCCACAAGGGGCGGCTGACGAGGCTGGCGCTCGACGGGGAGACGATCGACTGCGACCTCGCGGTCGTCTCCGGCGGCCGCCAACCTGCGTATTCGCTCCTTGCGCAGGCGGGGGCGCGCGTCGAGTACGACCCGACGCGCGGCATCTTCGTGCCGCGCGAGCTGCCGCCCGGAATCGAGGCGGTGGGCGCCGTCACCGGCGAGGTGGGCGCGGCCGTCGAGCCCGCCGCCCTCTACGCCGGTAGCGGGCGCACCGGCAAGAGCTTCGTCTGCCTCTGCGAGGACGTCACCGACAAGGATCTCGCCCGCGCCGTTCGGGAGGGCTTCGACTCGCTCGAGCTCGCCAAGCGCTACACGACGGTGACCATGGGGCCCTGTCAGGGAAAGCTCTGCCAGGTCGCATCGAATCGCCTCTACGCGCAGCGGACCGGCACCGGCTCCGCCGCGATCGGAACGACGACCGCCCGGCCGCCGTGGGCGCCGGTGGAGCTCGGCCTCCTCGCGGGGCGCCACCACGAGCCGACGCGTCGAAGCGCCATCCACTTCCGGCACGAGGAGGCCGGCGCCGAGATGCTCTGGGCCGGCCAGTGGCAGCGGCCACACTCCTACGGCGACGCCGCCGGCGAGGTTCGAGCCGTGCACGAGAGCCTGGGCGTCATCGACGTGTCGACGCTCGGAAAGCTCCTCGTCGAGGGGCCGGACGCCGCAAGGTTCCTCGAGCGCCTGTACCCGAACCGCTTCGCCGATCTGAGGGTCGGCCGGATCCGCTACGGCGTGCTCACGAGCGACGGCGGCCGGATCCTGGACGACGGGACCGTGGCCCGGCTCGGGGAGGGGCTCTTCTACGTAACGACGACCTCGAGCGGCTCCGACTCGGTCTGCGAGTGGTTCGAGTGGTGGAACGCGATCTGGGGCTACGACGTCGAGATCGTGAACGTCACGGGCGCACTCGCCGCACTCAACCTCGCGGGCCCGCGGGCGCGGGAGGCGCTCGGGCGCCTGACGGAAGGCGACGTCTCGAACGAGGCGATCGGCTACCTCGACGCGCGAGAGCTCCGCGTCGCGGGGGTTCCGTGCCTGGCTCTTCGGATCGGCTTCGTCGGCGAGCTCGGTTACGAGCTCCACTTCGCGAGCCCGGCGGGCGAGCACCTGTGGGACCGCCTCGTCGCCGAGGGGGCGCGACCGTTCGGCCTCGAGCCGCAGCGCGTCCTGCGGCTCGAGAAGCAGCACGTCATCGTCGGGCAGGACACCGACTCCGAGTCGTCGCTCCTCTCGGCGGGGATGGGCTGGCTCCCGAAGCTCGACAAGGAGGAGTTCGTCGGGAAGTGGGCAGTCGAGCTGGGCCAGGATCGAGTGCGCGAGCGGCTCGTGGGCTTCACCGTTCGCAGCGGCGAGCTGCCCAAGGAGGGCGCGCAGGTGCTCGTCGGAGGACAGCCGGCGGGACGCGTGACGAGCGCCCGCTACAGCGAGCGGGTCGGCACGGTGGTCGGGCTCGCCTGGGTTCGCCCGGACCGCGCGCAGGACGGCTCCGAGCTCGCGATCCGCTCGGACGGAGCCACGATCGCGGCCGAGGTCGCGCTGGCGCCGTTCTACGACCCGGAAGGCGAGCGGCTGCGCTCGTGAGCACGCTCGACTTCCTCTCGCCGCAAGCAGCGGCGTCCGACGTCCGCCTCGTCTCGCCGCTGGCGCGCGCCCTCGAGGGTGCACAGTCCGTGCGCGATGTCTCCTCCTTCGGCAAGGTCGAGGTGCGCGGCGTGCTCGACGGCGTGGAGCTCGAGCCCGGGGAGGAGCTCGTGCGGATCACGCCGAGCCGCGGCGTGCTGCTCACCGCGGGTTCTGCCGGAGCGGCCTGCGCCCGTCTTCGAGCCGCGGGGCTCCGCGCCTACGACATGACCGGCGCCCTCGCCGCGCTGGAGCTGGACGGCGAGCGGCTGCTGCGCCGGCTGACCGACCTCGAGCCGGAGTCGCTTCCGGCCGCCGGCGCCGTCGCTCGCGGCGTCCCCGGAATCGTCCAACGGGTCGGCGGCGAGACGTTCCGCATCCTCGTGCCCCAGGAGCTCGGCCACTACGTCGCGGCCGTCGCGCTCGACGCGGGGGAGGGTCTCGCCCGGTGAAGGACGTCTTCCGCGTCCGCCGGATGTGGCGTCCGCGCGGCGAGCTCAAGCGTCGCTACGAGGTGGTCGTGATCGGCGGCGGATCGCACGGACTCGCCACCGCCTACTACCTCGCCAAGAACCATGGCATCACGGACGTGGCCGTCCTCGAGCAGTCGTACATCGGCTCGGGTGCCGCCGGTCGCAACACGACGATCATCCGCTCGAACTACCGCACGCCCGAGGGCGCCGCCTTCTACGGCGAGAGCGTGAGGCTCTACGAGCGCCTGGCGGCGGAGCTCGACTTCAACCTGATGTTCTCCCAGCACGGGCACCTGACGCTCGCCCACTCCGAGCGGGCGCTGATCACCTCGCAGGAACGCGCGGAGGTGAACCAGGTGCTCGGGATCGACTCCCGCGTCGTCCTGCCGCCCGAGATCCGACGCCTGTGCCCCCAGCTCGACCTCTCACAGCGGCCGACGTGGCCGATCGTGGGGGCGCTCTACCACCCGCCGGGGGGGATCATCCGCCACGACGCCGTCGTCTGGGGCCTCGCCCGCGGCGCGGACCGCCTCGGCGTCGAGATCCATCCCTACACACAGGTCACAGGCATCGAGTCGAGCGGCGGCCGCGCCGCCGCCGTCGAGACGAACCGGGGCCGCGTCGGGGCCGGAGCCGTCGTCAGCGCCGTCGCAGGCTGGTCGACCCTCGTCTGCGACCTCGCCGGGATCCGGCTACCGATCACGACCCACATCCTGCAGGCGTTCGTCACCGAGCCCGTAAAGCCGTTCCTCGACGTCGTCATCGTTTCCTCGCAGATGCACGTCTACGTCTCGCAGACCGACCGCGGCGAGTTCCTGATCGGCGCCGAGATTGAGCCCTACACGACCTACAAGACGATCGGAACCTTCCCGTTCCTCGAGTACTCGGCCCGCCACGTACTCGAGCTTTTCCCACAGTTGGAGCGCCTGAAGGTGCTGCGCAGCTGGACGGGGCTCTGCGATCTCTCGCCCGATTTCAGCCCAATCCTGGGCCGCACCGAGCTCGAAGACTTCCACGTGTCGGCCGGCTGGGGCACGTACGGATTCAAGGCCGCGCCGATCGTGGGGACGACTCTCGCCGAGCTCGTCGCGACGGGAAGGACGCCGAAGCTGATCGCGCCGTTCTCACTCGAGCGCTTCCACGAGGACCGGCTCGTGTCGGAACTCGCGGCGGCGGCCGTGTCGCACTAGCCGAACCGTCTCGGTCGTCTCGGATAAGCTCTTGTCGAACCGGGGAGTCCCTGTACGAGGGGCTGAGAGAGCGCTTCCTAGCGCATACCCGTCGAACCTGATCCGGGTCATGCCGGCGAAGGGAGAACGCATGGTCGGAGCTTTGGATGTCCCCGAGGCCGCCGTGGAGCCCGACGTTCAGGCAGGCGTTGAATTGGTTGGGGTAACGCGGGTGCTGGGTGGCAAGCCAGTGCTCGACCGTATCGAGCTTCGTGTGCCAGAGCGGGGGCGACTGGGGATCGTAGGGCGAAGCGGCTCAGGCAAGTCGACACTGCTTTCACTCGTGGCGGGCCTGGACAAGCAGGACGCAGGAGTGGTCTCGATCTCCGGGAAGAGCTCCGCGAAGGATCGTCTCGCCCGGTGCGCGTTGATGCCGCAGCGGGACTGTCTGCTGCCGTGGCTGACAGCGCTTGACAACGCATGCCTTGCGCTCGAGAACCGCGGCGTGCGGCGTGCGGAGGCGCGCGATCAGGCGGCACCGCTCTTTGCCCGGTTCGGCCTCGCGGGGGCCGAGCGATTGCGCCCGGCGAGCCTGTCGGGCGGGATGCGCCAGCGGGTCGCCTTCCTGCGGACGTTGCTCGCGCAGAAAGAGGTGCTGCTGCTCGACGAGCCATTCGGGGCGCTGGATGCGATCACGCGGGCGGAGCTGCAGGAATGGCTCGGGCGCGCGCTTGCCAGCAGCCCTCGAACGGTTCTGCTGGTCACTCACGATGTCGAGGAGGCGCTGCTTCTGTGCGACCGCGTCGCAGTGCTTGCCGGCGGCCGGGTCGCGGCTGAGCTCGAGGTCGACGTGCCGTGTGAAGGGCCGCGGCGCCGGGTGGTCACGAGCCAGGCCTTCGTGGAGCTTCGCGAACGTGCGTTGGAGGCGATCGGATGAGGCGCTTCTGGCCGGCCGTCGTCTTGCTGGCCGCGGTGGTCGGGCTCTGGGAGCTCGTCGTACGCGCAGCGCACGTCCCGGACTACCTGTTTCCCGCCCCGTCGGCGGTCGCCTCGGCGCTCGACTCGGATCGAGGGCTGCTCGCACGTGCGACTGCGGTGACGCTGCTCGAGGTCGTGCTCGGTTACCTGCTCGCCCTGGCGGTCGGGCTCGGGGTCGCAGTCGCCCTCCATTTCTCCCCGGTCTTGCGCCGGGCGCTGCTGCCGATCCTGGTGCTCTCGCAGACGGTGCCAACGGTGCTGCTCGCGCCGATCCTGGCCATCCTGCTCGGCTACGGGATCGAGCCGAAGCTGGTCGTGGTGGCGATCGTCTGCTTCTTCCCGATCGTGGTCAACGCGGTCGACGGGCTCCGCTCGACCGACCGTGAGCTCGTTCGGATGATGCGCACGCTCGACGGCGGGCGGCTCGCCGTGTTCCGCCGCGTGGAGGCGCCGGGTGCGTTGCCTGCGATCTTCTCCGGCGCCCGCATCGCCGCCACCTATGCCGCGGTCGGGGCGGTGTTCGGAGAATGGGCCGGCTCGACGAACGGGCTCGGCTTCGTGATGCTCCAAGCGGAGCCGGCTCTGGAGACGGCGCGGATCTTCGCGGCCGTTCTGATCCTCGCCGCCATCGCAGTCGCTCTTTACGCGCTCGTCTCGCTCGCTGAACGGTTACTCGTACCCTGGAACCAGGAGGTCATCCATGCCTAGCCGGTTGCTCGCGCTCGCGCTGCTTGTCCTCGTCGTCGCGCTCGCTCCGGCTGCCGACGCCGGCAGGCATCGGGTCACGCTCACGCTCGACTGGACGCCTAATCCGGATCACGTCGGCTTCTACTATGCGCGCGACACCGGTCTTTTCAATCGCGCCGGCCTAGACGTCGCGATCCACGCGCCGTCCGATCCGACCGCCCCGCTGAAGCTCGTCGCCCTCGGCAGGAGCGATCTTGCAGTCTCCTACGAGCAGGAGCTGTTCTTTGCGGCGGCGAGAAAGCTGCCGGTGGTCGCCGTCGCCGCGGTCGTTCCCCAGCCTCTGAACTCGATCATGGCGATCGAGTCCCGCATCCGCTCGCTGGCGGATCTCGAGGGCAAGACGATCGGAGTCACCGGCGTGCCCTCAGACTACGCCGCACTCGACACGGCGCTCGCTTCGGCCAGGCTCACGCGCAAAGACGTGAAGGTGGTGAGTGTGGGCTACAACTTGCTGCCGGCGCTGCTGGCGCACAAGGTAGACGCCGTGCTCGGCGTCTACCGCAACGTCGAAGGAGTCCAGTTGCAGCTGCGAGGGCTGAAGCCGACCATCATCCCGCTCGATCGCGC
>JBBQDZ010000113.1:0-7719 GCA_038320185.1 Gaiellales bacterium | reverse complement strand
TTCCCCAGAAGTTCGTCAGGTAGAGGACGTTGTCGGGGGCGCGGGCGACGATCGCGTCGAGGTCGTGTTCGGCCATGAGGGCCTGGACGCGGTCGAGCTTCGCGTCGTCTCGCGGCCAGGTCATGCGCGGCGTCCGTGTGCGCCGGGTCCGACCCGGATCGGTGCACTCTCGGTGCGGGCTCGTTGCAGACTCGTGCGCGTTTCTCCGGTACCGTCGACCTCAAGAGGGAGGCGGGTTAGACCCCCACCCTGGGTGGGGGGCGCGTCTTGATCGCCCCGCACCATCACCACCGGACGCGAGGGGGTGCCGGTTCCCCGTGCGCCTCCTGCCACGACACGACCGGATTCCGCAGCACGCCGATCCGTTCGATCTCGCACTCCATCACGTCGCCCGGCTTCAGGTAGAGCGATGCCGGGTCGTCCGAGAAGCCGGCGACGCCGGAGACGGTGCCTGTCGAGACGACGTCGCCCGCGCTGTACCCGAGCGGCGAGTAGTGCGAGAGGATTTCCGGGATCGTCACCGACATGTTCCCGGAATGGGAGGTCTGCCGGCTCTCGCCGTTCACGCGCAGCTCCATCCGCAGGTCGTGCGGGTCGAGAATCTCGTCCGGGGTCACGATCCAGGGGCCGAGCGGGCAAAAGGTGTCGATCGCCTTGCAGAACGAGAAGACGCCCGATTCCATCTCGCGGCGCTGGATGTCGCGCGCGGTGATGTCGTTGAAGATCACGTACCCCCCGACGTAGTCCATCGCCTCCTCCGGCCCAAACCACTTGCCCGGCTTCGAGATGACGACGGCGAGCTCGAGCTCGTAGTCGAGCTCCTCGGTCAGGTGCTCGGGGTAGACGACCGGCTCATCCGGCCCAACGATCGCGTCGACGTTCTGGAAGAAGACGATCCAAGGCGAGATCTTGTGCGACCAGTCGACGTTGCGCGATTCCTCCTCGTGTTCCCGGAAGTTGCCCGCGGTGTGGAAGAACTTCTTCGGGACGATCGGCGCGCGTAGACGCAAAGCATCGAGCGGCACACGTTCGCCGGTGGGCTCCGCGCCGCCCTGCTCGAAGTACTTCCGCATCGCCGGCACGTCGAGGACGGCAATCTCGTCGCCCTCAACGCGGCCGACGCGTCCCTTATCGAAGGTCGCGAGCTTCATCGGCTTGGAGTGCTGCTCCGAAGCGCTCCTCGAAGCGCCGTTGTTGTCCACTTCCGGGGAACGGGATCCTCTCGTCGATTACCGGAAGTCCTTCTGCTTTGAGTCTTCGGTAAGCCAGGTCGTAGACGTTCGTCTTGAGGAGGATGATGCGCCGCGGGCTCAACTCGTGACAGCGTCGGACGAGCTTGTCGACGCATCCGCTGAGGTCGACACCCGGAAGTGGATCTTCGCTCAGATCGATGAGAAATATGCCGCGATCCTTCAGTGCGGTGAGTGCGCTGGCTTTCTCGCCACGGCCCGGGACATGGTGGAGGATCAGCTTGCTGACGTAGCGAAAAAGCGAGTCCTGCTCGCGGACGACTTCGAAGTAGAAGTACCGCTCGAGAACTCGGAGGAGGCTCCGCCACAAGCAGTTGGTCGATCGTCTCGGGCCTGTATCTTGCCGCAGCTGCGCGCTTAGCACCTGGCTCGTCTCGATTCACTCCGCGGCCCCGCAGATCGTCGCGGCCGCAAGCGCATAGACCTCCGCCGTCTTCACGAGTCCCTCGATATCGAGATTCTCGCCGAGCTCGACGTCGGGTAGTCCACTCGAGGTGCCGTAGTTCAGCGTCGGGATGCCGTAGCGGGTCAGCACCGAAGCATCCGAGAACCACCGCGTCACATCACGCACCGGTGCCGACCCGAAGACCTCTTCGTGCGCAGCCCCGACCGCCGCCACCAGCGGATGGCCCTCGTCGATCTGCGCGCCCGGCGCAGTCACGTAGATCTCGGCTTCGACCCCCTCGAGGCCGCGGGCGAAATCGAGGGCCTTCCGGCAGGCGTCCGCCATCGGCACGTCCGGCGGCACGCGGAGGTCGAGGAACAGGTCGGTCCGGTGCGGCGTCCGCGAGACCCGCCAGCCGAAGCCGCCCTGGATCGCGCCGAGCCCAGCAACTCCGCGCACGTCGCCGTAGGACATGTCCTCCTCCCAGCTCGGCAGCCACTCGAGCACCTGGTCGAGCACGCCGTGCATCCGGACGATCGAGTTCTCGTCCAGTCGCTCCGCCGAGAAGGCGGTGTGGATGAACGGCCCGCACGTCGAGAGCCGCAGCCACAGCGTTCCAAAGTGCGCGAGGACAAGCTTTCCCTCGGTCGGCTCGCCGAGGATGCACATGTCGGCGACGCCACCGTGCATGACGAGATAGCGCGAGCCGGCGGCGTAGCCGCGGTACTCCGCCCCCTGCGCGTCCCCCCACTGTGCCTTCTCGATCTCACCCGCGACCGCCGCGATCAGCACGTCCCCACGCAGACGCACCCCGGCGTCCTGAAGTGTCCGAATCGCCTCCACGTAGCAGGCGAGCGCGCCCTTCATGTTCGAGATCCCGAGCCCGTAGATGCGGCCTTCGCGCTCGAAGCCCTGCGGCTGGAAGCCCGGGATGCCGGCAAGCCACGGCTCCCGGCCCGAGTAGGAGGTGTCCAGATGCCCGTTGAACATCAGCGCCGGGCCGCCGCCCGCGCCCGGCCACGTCCCGAGCACGTTCGCCCGGCCCTCCTCGACCTGCTGCCACTGCACCGCAAGCCCCATCGCCTCCAGGGACTCCTGCACGAACTCCGCCATGGCCTGCTCCTCTCCCGTGAAGCTCGGGATCGAGACGGCTTCGAGCGCCCAGCGGACGAGCCGCTCGCGGTCGATCCTCAGGTTCATCGGCGGAAGTGCGGCAGCACGCGCTCGCCGAACAGCTCGATCTGGCGGTGCCGGTTCTCCCCCCAGAGCTCGAGCATCACGTGCGTGCAGCCGGCGTCGCGGTACTCCTCGATCGCCTCGATGCAGTCCGACGGCGTGCCCGCGATCGGCCTGCACTTGTCGAGGATCTCGTCGGTGACCTGCGCCTTGGCGGCCAGGCGCCCGCCCTGCTCCATCGCCTCGGCCACCGGCCGGATCTCCTCCTGCTCGAGCCCGGCGAGGTCGAGCAGCGTGTCGGCCGCGCCCTGGATGTTCTGCACCTTGTTCGCGAGGTACATCCCCGCGATCTCGCGCGCACCGTCGCGGCCCTCGTCCCGGTCTTCGGCGACCGAGGCGACGATGGTGCAGCCGATGTCGATGTCGGCCCCGACGTTCCCCCGCGTGTACCGGACGAACGCCGGGGTGGTGATCGACGGCGTCAGGCACCCGTCGCCGATCTCGCCTGCGAGCGCCTGCATCCGAGGGGCCGTCGCTGCGACGTAGACCGGCGGCACCTCGCGCGGTGTCTCGGCTTCCGCCGCAAGTGCGGGCACCGAGGCGCTGAAGACCTTGCCGTCGTAGTCGAAAACGCCGCCACCGAGCACCCCACGGACGATCGCGACCGAGTCGCGCATCGCTCCGAGCGTCGAGATCTTCTCGTCTCCGCGCTTGATGTTGTTGAGGAAGATCTTCGAAGTGCCGAATCCGAGCAGAAACCGCCCCGGCCCGGCGGCCTCCTGCACCACGCGCGCGTCCATTGCGGCCTGCACTGGGTGCCGAGTGAAGGGCGAGATGATCCCCCAGCCGATTGTGAGCTGGCTCGTCTCGCGTGCCATCAGCGCCGACACGACGGTCGAGGATCGCGCCTCCATCCCGTGCTTGCGCCACCACGGATAAGCCTCGGCGAGCCAGATCGTGTCCATCCCTGCGCGTTCCATCGCCCGTGCGCTCGCGAGCATCTCGTCGAGCGGCTCCATCGTGAGCTGCATGACACCGATCCTGAACGGCTGAGCCACCGCTCCGATCCTCTCACAGAGGGGTCAGCAGCCGGTCGCCACGGCGAGCGCCTTGCACACCTCGGTCATCCGCTGTGCGGACAGGCGGCAGATTCGTTCAACGAAGAAGCCTTTCGGAATTAGGGTGAGGTTGTCCAGGGCCAGCACGCATTCGGAGGGCATGCCTTCCTCCCGGCCGATCGGCACTTCTGCGGGTATGCCCCGGGCCGTGCGCGTGGCGGGAACGGCATGAAGGGCGTTGAGTACCGGGACGGCCGTTTGGCGCGTCAGGACGAGATGCGGCCGCCGTCCGACGTTCGGGCGCTCGACCCACCAGATCTCGCCGCGATTCACCAGGGCTCTGCACGAATCGACTCGAGAGCGGAGGCCTCAGCCCAGGCGTCGAGCTCGCCTGGCGGGATCCTCGTGTAGCCCTCGATGATCGCGCGATCGATCGCGGCCTCGCGATCGGCGGCGAGGTCTCGCTCGACGGCTGTGCGGATGAGATCGGAGCGCGATCGTCCGGTCTTCGCCGCCCGCGCGTCCAGCAGAGCCACGAGTTCGTCCGAGAGCTGGACGAGAGTCTGACGCCGCGCCATACGCCATATCGTACCATATGGTCGACCAGCCCTTACGGATCCTCGGTGGACTGCGTCGGCCCCTCTGGGTCCGGCGAGTACGCCTCCTCGTGCCAGGGGTTCAGGCCCTCCTGCGCACCGCTCGAGCCTTCGCGCGCGCCCGGCTCCGCCTCCTCGCCGGGCTCGGCCGGCGGGCCGACGTCCTTCAGGTCGGGATCGGTCTTCGAGTGAGCGTCGAGACTCGGCGCAGGCGCGCCGGCCGTGCCGCCGCCCGAGCCGGACGGCTGCGGCGGCGTCTGCGCGTCTTGCGCCTCAACCGACCCCGCAGCCTCCTGGACCTGAACATCCAGAGCAGCCAACACGTTCTGCACCTGCTGGTTGACGATCGGCTGGAGGACGCGCTGGCCCATGCTCCCGACAGGCCCCGCGATCCGGACATCCGCTTCCCAGCGCATCGACGTCCCGCCGCCGTCCTCGCTCAGGTGGAACCGGGTCGCCATCTGCATCAGCGCACCAACGCCCGTGCCTTTGGCCGAGAGGCTCGCGAACTCCGGCTCACGCTCCTCGGTCTTCTCGAACTTGATGCTCATCGAGAGCCCGCCCAGTCCGAGCGGGATCTTGACGTTCGCCTTCCACCGGCGCTCGTCCTCGACCTCGAACCCCTGGACGCCGGGCATGGTCTTCGCGAGTCGCGCAGGATCGTTCAGCACCTCCCACACCGTCGCCCGCGGTGCCGCGAACGCTCGTGTCCCCGAGACCTTCACCGCGCCTCCTCGACCTGTACGCCCGCACGGCTGGCAGCGGGATCGCGAAGCAGCTCCCACACCCGCTGATAGGGGTTCCAACTGTCGGTGACGATCGCGGCGCCTACGGGCCGGAGCGCGTCCTGGATCGCCGCGCAGACGGCGTGGATGCCCGCGCCGCCGCCCTCGCCCATTCCTTTGGCGCCGAGCGGCGTGAAGGGCGAGGGCGACTCGATGTAGCCGTTTCGCATTGGCGGCATGTCGAGGGCGTGCGGGACGTGGTAGTCGTAGAAGTTCGGGGTCAGCAGGTTTCCGTCCTCGTCGTAGACGAAGGCCTCGTGGAGAGCGGCACCGAGCGCCTGCGCGGTCGCACCGTGCACCTGACCTTCGACGATCTGCGGGTGGATGCGGTTGCCGCAATCGTCCACGGCGGCGTAGTCGACGACCTCCACGACGCCGGTCTCGCGATCGATCTCCAGCACGCAGGCGTGGATCTGCGTCGCGTAGGTGAGGGTCAGGTTCCCGTAGGCGCGCTCGAGGTCCGGCACCTGAAACGGCGGCCGGTAGACGTAGCGGCAGTTGAGCGTGACGTCGTCGAGCTCGGGCGGGAGCCCCGCGTTGTTCGCGTTGATGATCGCGCCGCAGGCCATGAACGGAAGCGCGGCCTCCGGGCTGCCCTTTACCCGCGCCTGACCGTCAGCCAGCTCGATCGCCTCCGGGTCGTCGGCGCCGAGGATGACGGCCGCGAGACGCTTCACCTGTGAGGCGAGCATGTCGGTCGCCCCCTTGACCGCACCGAGCCCCGTGACCGCGAACTGGCTCGCGTAGGTGCCCGAGAAACCCGCGTGCGAGTTCCAGTAGGAGTCGTGGCCGGGACGGACGTGCACGTCATCGGGGGTGACGCCGAGGATGTCCGCGACGACCTGGGCGGCCGTCGTCTCGTGCCCCTGACCCTGCGGGACGGTACCGAGGGTGACGACAAGCTCACCGAAGATGTCGAGCTTGACGGTCGCGACCTCGTTGTTGCCCGAGAACTGGAGGCTCGGGTTCACGATCATCGACTGGCCGAAGTTGTTCGTCCCCGAGTCGAGGGTCGAGCCGATGCCGAAGCCGAGCAGCTTCCCGCGCGCGGCGGCCTCCTCTCGCCGGCGCTCGATCGAGCCGCGGTCGATGAGCTCGAGCGCGCGATCGAGGCAGAGTGCGTAGTCGCCCGAGTCGTAGATGCAGCCGTTCGGGGTCTCGTACGGCATCTCCTCGGTGCGCACGTAGTTGCGCTTGCGCACCTCGATCGGGTCGAGGCCGAGCTCGCTGGCGACGATGTCGACGATCCGCTCGGTGAGCCAGAGGTGTTGCATCCGCGAGTACCCGCGGTTCGGCGAGACCGGTGCCTTGTTCGTCACCACCTGTGTGAAGTCGACGCGGATGTTGCGCCAGCGGTAGCAGCCGGCGCTCACCTGGGCCCAGATGATCGCCCCGAGCGGCTCGTAGCGCGGGAAGGCGCCGCAGTCGTCGATGGCCCGGACGCTGAACCCGAGCATCGTTCCATCAGCCTTGACCGGGACGACCACGTCGAGGAACGTCCGCTCGTTGCCGTGCGCGTTCGCGGTGTGCTGGTCGGTGCGCCACTCCGTCCACTGCACCGGTCGCCCGAGCTTCCGCGCGAGCAGGCAGCAGGCAACGTAGTAAGGGTGCAGGCAGATCTTGTTGCCGAAACCGCCGCCGATGTCGTGCGTGACGAAGCGCAGCTTGTCGAGCCCGACGCGCATCGCCGGGCCCATCCAGATCGCCGCCACCCCGGGCATCTGGAGGTTGCAGTTGATCGTCCATTGCCCGGTCGCCCGCTCGTACTCCACGAGGCAGCCGCTGCACTCGAGCGGCGTCGAGGAGAAGCGGTGGAAGTGCAGCCGCTCGATGCGAACGACCCGGTCGGCCTCGGCCAGCGCGGAATCGAAGTCGCCCCAGTCGAACTTGCCAGACCAGACGACGTTCGAGCCCGCGTCCTCGTGCAGGATCGGAGCCCCCTCCGCGAGCGCCTGCTCGCCGTCCACGAGCGCCGGCAGGGGCTCGTAGTCGACCTCCACCAGATCGGCGGCGTCGCGGGCAAGCTCGCGCGTCGCAGCGCAGACGGCGGCCACCGGCTCGCCGACGAAGCGCACGGTCCCCACCGCGAGCGCGTAGTCCTTGATCTCGGAGCCAGGCGGCACCGAGAGCTCGAAGAACGGATCGGTGAGCGCCGCCACCTCCTCGCCGATCAGCGTGCCGTAGACGCCCTCGAGCGCCGCGGCCTTCGAGACGTCGATCCCGGTGATTGCCGCGTGTGCGTAGGGGGAGCGAACGAAGTGGACATAGCCCATCCCGTGGCGCCGGAGATCGTCGAAGAAGACGCCCTGGCCCTGGACGAGCCGACGGTCCTCCTTGCGCGGGACGTTCTGACCGGTGTAGCGCTCGCGCGGCGGCGCCTCGACGGCAGGTGCCTCGGTCGCGGTCTCTGTCGTACTCGAACGTGGGGAAACCCATGGTTCCCCCACGAGCCCCCTCCTTCCCTCGCAG
>JBBQDZ010000112.1:0-7740 GCA_038320185.1 Gaiellales bacterium | reverse complement strand
CGGGACGCTCTTCGCCTTCATGCTCTACCTGGGCAACTTCTTCGACCCCGTGCAGCAGCTCTCGCAGCTCTACAACACGTTCCTCTCGGCGACGGCGGCACTCGACAAGATCATGGACGTCCTGGACGAGGAGCCGGAGGTGCGCGACGTCTCCGGTGCGACCGTCCTCGACCGCGTCCACGGCGCCGTCTCCTTCGAAGGCGTCCGCTTCGGCTACGGGCAGGGGCCGGAGGTGCTGCACGGGGTCGACCTGGAGGTGCCGGCCGGAACCACGGTCGCGCTCGTCGGCCACACCGGGGCCGGCAAGTCGACGGTCGCGAAGCTCCTCGCCCGCTTCTACGACCCGCGCGGTGGACGGATCACGGTGGACGGGCTCGACCTGCGCGAGGTGACGCAGGCCTCGCTGCGGCGCCGCCTCGGCATCGTCCCGCAGGAGGGCTTCCTCTTCGCGGGGACGGTGCGCGAGAACATCGCCTTCGGTCGACCCGGAGCGACGGATGATGAGATCCGCTCCGCCGCGCGGACGGTCGGCGCGCACGAGTTCGTGCTGCGGCTCGAGAACGGGTACGAGACGGAGCTCCAGGAGCGCGGTACGCGCCTTTCGCTCGGAGAGCGTCAGCTCGTGGCGTTCGCCCGCGCTCTGCTCGCCGACCCGGCGATCCTGATCCTCGACGAGGCCACCTCCTCGGTCGACATCGGCACCGAACGCAAGATCGAGCGCGCACTACGAGCGCTGCTCGCCGACCGGACGGCGTTCATCATCGCCCATCGTCTCTCGACGATCCGCGACGCCGACCTGATCGTCGTCCTCGAGCACGGGCGGATCGTCGAGCAGGGAACCCACGACGAGCTGCTCGCACGCGGCAGCCTCTACCGCTCGCTCTACGGCGACTGGGCCGCGGAGGTCGCGTAGATGCCCGATCGTCCTCGCCTTCCGTCGCACGCCGCGGCGGGTCTACGCTAGCCCTGATGACTCTCGACCCGGAGACCGAGGGGCGCATCGACCAACCGGTCTCGGAGGAGGCGGAGCGGGAGACGCGGCTGACGCCGGCGCAGGCGGTGGAACGGATGCGCATCAACCTTCCCGCCCGTGGCAACCGCAAGCTCCGCGCGCTGCTCGACCGCGTGAACGAAGACCGGCAGCTCAAAGGCTGGTGGCACGTCGCCAACGTGAACGCGGTCGTGCGGATGGAGATCAACGACCACTCGTGGGTGCACATCCAGATCGTCACGAACATCGCGCTCAAGCTCCTGCGACAGCTCGAGAAGCACGGAGTCGAGCCCGCGATGGTGCGGGACTACGGGCTCGCGCGTGAGGACGCGGAGGTGGTCGTCACTCTCGGCGGTCTCCTCCACTGCATCGGTATGGCCGTTCACCGCGACGGTCATGAGGACTTCAGCCTCTTCCTTGCCGAGCCGAAGGCGCGTCAGCTGCTCGCCGGCCTCTATGAAGAGCCTGACCTCACGGTGATCGTCTCGGAGGTGCTCCAGGCGATCACGAGCCACCGGGACTACGGCAAGCCCCTGACGATCGAGGCGGGAATCGTGCGGGTTGCCGACGCCCTGGACATGGAACAGGGCCGCTCGCGCATCCCCTTCGAGCGCGGCCGGGTCTCGATTCACTCTCTCTCGGCGGCCGCGATCGAGGACGTCTCGATCGGCGACGGCGAGGAGCGCCCGATCCGCATCGAGATCCTGATGAACAACTCGTCGGGCATCTACCAGGTGGACGGGCTCCTGAAAGCGAAGCTCCGCGGGTCGGGACTCGAGCCCTACGTCGAGGTGATCGCCCACATCGACACCGAGGCCGAGAAGCGCCTCGTCCCGATCTACCGGCTGGAGACGTAGCGCAGGAGTCTCGAACGCCCTGCGCCGGCGGTTACCGCCTGAGCTGCGGGGCTAGGATTCGAACCTAGACTACTCGGTCCAGAGCCGAGCGTCCTACCGTTAGACGACCCCGCAAGGGAGCGCGGATTGTATCCGCACCGGCTTTCCCGGTTCGTGGGGGCCGAGCTGCTACCCCTCGAAGACTCCTCCATGGTTGACGGCGTCCGCCCGCAGCGGCACGCTCACCCGGCCGTGCGCCTCCTCCGTGCCTTCCGCCCGACGATCCGCTCGCAGCGAATCCGCGGGACGCTCTTTCAGCTGGTCGGCCTGGCGATGGCCGCGCTCGCCGTGCTCGCGTACGCGTTCGGCCTGCTGCGCCCGCTCGAGCTCGGCGTCGTCGACGCGCACTTCAGCGTCCGCGGTAAGCGCAAGCCGCCGGCCGATGTGGTCGTCGTCGCGATCGACGCCGCCACCTTCGATAGCCGCGCGAGCGGCGGCCTCGGCCTGCAGTGGCCGTTCCCCCGATCGGTGCACGGGAGGTTGATCGACGTGCTGCGCCGCGACGGTGCTAGGGCGATCGCGATCGACATCCAGTTCACCGAGCAGACGGCGCCGAAGGAGGACAACGCGCTCGTCGACGCCGTCGCGCGGGCGCACGGCCGCGTCGTACTCGCGACGACCGAGGTCGATGCGAACGGGCACACAAACGTCTTTGGCGGAGACGACGTGGTGCGCGAGCTCGGCGCCCGTGTCGGCAACTCGAACTACGAGACCGACACGGGAGGGACGATCCGGCGGATTGCGTACTCGATCGACAAGCTGAGAGCGTTTCCCATCGTCGCAGCCGAGGTGGCGATGGGTCGCCGCATCGACCGATCCGCACTCGGCGGGCGCTCGACGTGGATCGACTTCGCCGGTCCTCCCGGAACGATTCGCACGGTCTCCTATGCGGACGCAGTGCTCGGGCGCGTGCCCGCAAGCGTCTTCCGCGGCAAGGTCGTCGTCGTCGGTGCCTCGGCCCCGAGCCTGCAGGACGTCCACCCCACCTCCACCTCGGGCAACGGCGTCATGGCCGGCCCAGAAATTCACGCCAACTCGATCGAGACGGCCCTGCGCGGCTTCCCGCTCTCGAGCGTTCCCAGGTGGCTCACCGGAGCGATCATCGTGCTCCTCTCCCTCGTCCCGGCGCTCGCCGGAGTGCGACTGTCGCCGCTGCGCGCGATCGGAGCCTCGTTCGTACTCGCCGCGCTCTACGTCGTCGTCACGCAGTTCGCGTTCGAGCATGGGGTCGTCCTCCCCTTCGTCTATCCACTCGGAGGGCTCCTGCTCTCCTCGGGCGGCACGCTCGGCGTCCACTACGTCCTGGCCGCCTTCGAGCGCGAGCGCGTTCGGAGCGTCTTCGCGCGCTTCGTCCCGGAGGCCGTCGTGAACGAGGTGCTGGCTTCGGCGGACTCCGACCTGCGCCTCGGCGGGGTGCAGCGCGAGGGCACGGTGCTCTTCAGCGACCTGCGCGGCTTCACGACATTCGCGGAGTCCCGAAGCGCCAACGAGGTGATCGACATCCTCAACCGCTACCTCAGCTCGATGAGCGACGCGATCCTGGAACATGGCGGAACGCTCGTCGCCTTCATGGGCGATGGGATCATGGCCGTCTTCGGCGCCCCGCTCCAGCAGGACGACCACGCCGACCGCGCGCTCGCCGCGGCCTGCGAGATGTTGAGCGGGTGCTTGCCGTCGTTCAACGACTGGATGCGATCGTCGGGGCTCGGCGAAGGGTTCCGGATGGGGATCGGTCTCAACAGCGGCCCGGTCATGGCGGGAAACGTCGGCCACGAGCGGCGCCTCGAGTACACGGCGATCGGAGACGTCGTCAACACCGCCTCGAGGATCGAAGGCATGACGAAGGGCACCGCCCACTCCCTCTTCGTCGCCGACTCCACGCGTGAATCGCTGCTGCGCGAACCACCCCCGCTCGAGTTCATCGGTGAGTTCGACGTACGCGGCCGGGCCGGGCGGATCAGGCTGTGGTCGCTTGCGCCCGACGAGGCGACGGCGACCGCAACGGCGCCTCCGGGTGCCGCGAGTGAGCCCTCGGCACTCGCATGAAGACCTTCTACCACGCGATCGGCACCTTCCTCCACCACCTGACGACGATCGGGTGGACCGCCCTCGGGATCGCGCTCGGGATCCATCTCTTGCGGCTCGCCCTGCGCTCGATCGCCTGGCGCAACATAATCCGGGCCGCGTATCCGCAGGCGCGGGTCTCGCACCGGACGGTCTTCGGTGCCTACCTTGCCGGCGTCGGGGTGAACTCGATCGTGCCCGCCCGCGGCGGCGACGTGCTGAGGCTCTTCCTCGCGAAGCGAGGGCTCGAGGGGGCGACCTACCCGACCCTCGGGGCGACCCTGATCCCGGAGACCCTCCTCGACTCGGCGATCGCCGGCGTGCTCGTCCTCTGGGGCTTCGTGCGCGGCGCGCTGCCCGGTCTCCACGTTTTCCCGCACCTGCCGAGGATCGACTGGAGCTTCTTCGCGCGCCATCCGGACGCCTCCGCGATCGTCGGAGGCATCGTGCTGCTCGCGCTCCTCTTCGGCCTGGCGCTCGCCGAGCGGAGGCTCGAGGCGTTCTGGAAGCGCGTCGCGCAGGGGTTCGCCATCCTCCGCGATCGTCCGCGCTACCTCCGGCAGGTCGCCTCGTGGCAGGCGCTGAGCTGGGTGCTGCGCGGGAGCGGCGTCTACTTCTTCCTCCACGCCTTCCACATGCCGGCGACGCTCCACAACGCGCTCGTCGTCCTCGCGGTGCAGAGCCTCTCGACGCTCCTCCCCCTCACGCCCGGAGGCGTCGGAACCGTCCAGGGGCTGCTCGTCTACATCTTCCGGGGCAAGGTCGCGACGGGGACTGTCCTGACGTTCAGCGTCGGCATGCACGTCGCCACGGTCGGCTTCAACCTCCTCCTCGGCTTCGGCGCGATCTTCGCGATGCTACGGACGCTCCACTGGCGCCGGGTCGTCCGGCCCGAGCAGAGGCTGGCCGAGCGTTAGCGGCCTTCAGATCCAGGTCTCCGTTCCGGAGAGGCCGCTAGGCTCGGAGGATGTCGCCGACGCCAGCAGAGCATCCCGTCCGCATCGTCGTCACCGACGATCTCCTGCGCTCCCGCCTGACCGTGTTCTTCCGACTCTTTCTCGCGATCCCACACTTCCTCTGGGCGGGCCTCTTCGGCTCGGTGATTAGCATCCTCGTGCTCATCGACTGGTTCGCGATCGTCTTCACGGGCCGGGCGCCGCGCGACATCCAGCGCTTCGTCGCGGGCTTCGTTCGGTACGTGACGCAGGTCGAGGCCTACCTCTTCCTGGCCGCAAACCGGTTTCCCGGCTTCTTCCTCGGCAGCTCCTCCCCGTACCCGGTCGACCTCGAGATCGACCCTCCCGAGCGCCAGAGCCGTGCCAAGGCCCTCTTTCGCCTCGTGTTGGCGCTCCCGGCAATTCTGGTGGGTAGCGCGATCGCCGGCGGGGTCGGCGGCTCGAACGCGCGCTTTTCAGCCGGAGGCCTGCTCGCGACGTCCGCGTTCCTCGTCTGGTTCTACGCCCTGGTACGCGCGCGAGCGCCGCGAGGCCTGCGCGACGTGACCATCTGGAGCCTCGGCTACTCGGCACAGACGGTCGCATATCTCCTCCTCGTCACCGACCGCTATCCGTACACAGGCCCGCGGGGGCACCTCGGCCGCATCGCTTCCGCACAGGAAGAGCCGGTGGCGGCGCCTCCGGCACGGGTGGTCGTCACGGATGACCTTCGCCGCTCCCGGCTGCTCGTGTTCTTCCGGCTGCCGCTTGCGCTCCCACACGTCCTCTGGCTGCTGCTCTGGGGCGCGCTCGCCCTCATCGTCGGCGTGATGAACTGGTTCGCGACGCTTGCACTCGGACGCGCGCCGCGGCCCTTTGCGCGCTTCCTCGCCGCCTATCTGCGCTACCAGACCCACGTTTCGGCGTTCCTGTATCTGATCGGCGGGCCCTTCCCCGGATTCCTGGGGAAGGCCGGCACCTACCCCCTCGACCTGGCGATCGATCCCTTCGCTTCTCAGCGGCGGCTCGTGACGCTCTTCCGGCTGTTCCTGGCAGTGCCCGCGATTCTCGTCAACGGCGCGGCCGGGTTCCTGCTGCTCGTGGTCGCCGTTCTCGGCTGGTTCGTGGCGCTCGTCCGCGGCGAGATCCCCGAGGGTCTGCACGACGCCGGCGCCTGGGCGATCGGCTACGCCGGCCAGGTGAACGCATACTTGTCACTGTTGAGCGACCGGTATCCCTACAGCGGCCCCGTCCTTCCCGCCTCGGCGGCGGCGTCGTGACGCGCCTTGTCGCCGTGCTCGCGGCGCTTCTCGTCGCACTGGCCATCGTCCCGCTCGCAGCCGCGAAGATCGTGATCCAGAAGGGCATGGCCGGCGTCTCGCTCGGAATGACGAGAGCACAGATCGTCGCGAGGCTCGGGAGGCCCTCGAGGACCCGCACCGGGCGCAACGACCTCGGCCGATACGTCCAGCTCGTCTACTTCGGAGCCGGCGTCGAGATCACGTTCCAGAGCGGCGGGAAAGCGACCGCGATCGCCACCGCGCTCGGCTACGAGCGAACCGCGAGCGGCGTCGGCGTCGGCTCGACGGAGAAGCAGGTGCGCGCGAAGGTGCCGGGCCTCCACTGCCAGACGCCCCCCGAGAGCGCGAGGCACTGCTTCATCGGCAACTTCCGCCCCGGTACGCGCGTCACGGACTTCGTGTTCCGGCGCGGAGGCATCGTCACCCGCGTCACCGTTGGGGTCGTCTTCGACTAGCGCGTCAATCGACGTCCCGGCGGAGCTCTGCGTAAACGCCGAGCGCGCCGAGGGAAGCGGCCTCCGCGACGAGGACGAGCGCACCCGGGAGCGGTGCGAGGAGGTGCGCCATCTCGTCGCCAGTCATCGACTGCGAGGCCGGGCCGGGAGCGAAGCGGCCGACGCCCGGGAGGAGCCCGAAGAGGATGTTCTCGAGCACGACACCCAGACGACGAGCCCCAGAATCGCCCCGACCTGGCTGCGTGCGAGGGCGCCGAGGCCGGCGCCGAGCATCGCCCACAGGGCCGCCGCGCCGATCGTCCCGAAGAAGAGCACCGCGGCGTCCGTCGCGCCGAGCGCGAAGCTCGCCCCACGCGCTGCCAGCAGCCCCGAGCCGAGCGCGAAGGTGAGCCCCTCGGCGAGGACTCCAAAGACCGTCCCGACGAGGAGGCTCGCCAGGAGCTTCGCGAGGACGACGCGCTCGCGCCGCGGCGAGAATACGAGCGTCGGCCGGATCGTCCCGTGCCTGTACTCGCTCGTCACCGACATGATCCCGACGAGCGCGGCGAAGATGATCCCCACGGCGCCCACCGCAAGCAGCGAGCGCTGGTTGTCCCGAGACGCGAGCTGGAGGTCGTGCGTCGTCAGCCCGTGCACGAGGACGATCGTGAGCACGAGGAGGGTCATCGAGAGAAAGAGCGCGAGATTCGTACGCGTCGAGCGCATCTTCAGGAGCTCGGAGCGCAGGAGGCGCATCATCAAGGCTCCCTCCTCGTCAGCTCGAGGAAGACCTCCTCGAGGCTCGACGACTCGGTCGAGAGCTCGTGGAGGACGATGCCGGCCGCGGCGGCCACCTCGCCGACCTTGGCACTCGGGCCCCTGGACGAGCAACTCGTCCGGCGAGCGGCTCGAGGCCTCGACGCCGGCAGCCGCCGAGCGCGTCTCGAAGCCGGCTCGCCTGCGGCGAGCGGACGCGCGCCGCACCCTTCACACGCGCGGTCAGCTCCCCGAGCGGCGCGAAGGTGACGAGCCTGCCGCGGTCGATAATCACGACCTGGTCGACGGTCTGGGCCACCTCCGCGAGGACGTGGCTCGAGACGAAGACGGTTCTCCCTCCGG
>JBBQDZ010000111.1:0-7774 GCA_038320185.1 Gaiellales bacterium | reverse complement strand
CGCGGCCGCCCGTGACGAACCTCGTCGGTCTGCCAGAGGATCGTCACCTGCTCGCCGAGCTCCACCTCGATGCGCTCCTCCTCCGGCCTCGATTCGGCGGCGTCCAGCGCGGCGAGCAGGCTGGCCACGCGCAGGTGCGCGAGCAGGATCGTCCGTCTCGTCGCCTCGGTCGGATGCGCGGTCAGCACGAGCTCGAGCGAGAGCCGCGACACGCGCGCACGGAGCTCGTCCGGGTCGAGGTGGCCGAGGCGCTCGAATGCGTCCGCGAGCGACTCGCGCGGCGTGTGCGGCTCAGCGGCATACTGCCGCCGGCGGCGCAGGCAGTGATGCTGCTCGGCAATGTTCGCCAGCTGAAAGTAGAGACCGAAGGCCCGAAGGATCTTTGCCTGGTCGCCGGCCGGAAGCACCCGCACGCTGTCGCGAACCGCGTCGAGGTCGCCGGTCGCCCGGGCGTCGCGCGCGCGCAGCCGGACCCGCTCCTCCGCCTCGAACAACTCCTCGCCTTCCTGCTCGACGAGGACCGCCCCCAGCACCCCACCGAGCAGCCGGACGTCCCGGCGAAGCGCGGCGTCGGCGTTCGCGCGTGCGTTCGCGCTCACGCGCGTGACTGCCTCCTGTGGTGCCGACGCTCGAGCTCCAGCTCGACTGCGGCCGGATCGAGCCCGCGCGCGGCGAGGAGGACGTAGCTGTGGAACCAGAGGTCGGCAAGCTCCGAGACCACTCGCTCGTCGCTTTCTCCCGCGCCGGCGAGCGCCGCCTCGAGTCCCTCCTCGCCCACCTTGCGCGCGGCTAGGCCCGGGCCCCGCTCGAGCAGCGCGGTCACGTACGAGCCTTCGGGCCTGGTCGCGGCGCGTTCGGCTACCACCCGCCAGAGCCAGGGCGCGAAGCACGACTCCGATCCGGTGTGGCAGGCCGGGCCGGCGGGACGGACGCGGAGGAGGATCGCGTCGCCGTCGCAGTCGTCGCGCAGCTCTTCGACCGCGAGCGTGTTGCCGGACGTCTCGCCCTTGTGCCACGAGCGGTTTCGGGAACGGCTGAAGAAATGGGCCTCGCCGCTTTCGCGCGTCAGGCGGAGCGCCTCGTCGTCCATCCAGGCGAGCATCAGAACACGGCCGCTGTCGGCGTCCTGGACGATCGCCGCGCGCAGGTCAGGCGGCATCGCGCAGCGGGACTCCCAGCCCGCGGAGCTCCTGCCGGAGGGATGCCAGTCCCTCGGGCCGCTCGTGCAGGATCGACGCGAGCAGTGCGGCCTGGGCGACCTCGAGCGCGTCCGCGACGTGCTGCGCGCCGCCCGCGCCGCCCGACGCGATCACCGGGACCGAGACCGCATCGGCGACCGCGGCCGTCAGCTCGAGGTCGTAGCCCGCACGCGTGCCGTCGGCAGCGATCGCGGTCAGCAGGATCTCGCCCGCTCCGCGCCCCTCCGCCTCGAGGGCCCAGTCGACGGCCTCCCGTCCGGTCGGCTCGGTGCCGGCTCTGGCCCAGGCCTCGCCGCGGGCCGCATCGATCGCGACGACGACAGCCTGAGAGCCGAGGAGGTTCGCGAGCTCCGAGATTAGGTGTGGCCGCTCGAGCGCCGCCGTGTTGACGGAGATCTTGTCGGCGCCCGCGCGAAGGAGCAGCGCGCCGTCGGCAGCGCTGCGTACGCCGCCTCCGACGGTGAACGGAATCGCCAGCCGCTCCGCCACCTGGGAGACGAGCGCAAGCAGTGCCGGGCGCCCCTCGAGGGTGGCCTTCACGTCCAGGAAGACCAGTTCGTCGGCGCCGGCGTCGGAGTAGGCCGCGCCGAGCTCGACCGGGTCGCCCGCGTCGCGCAGGTTCTCGAAGCGGACGCCCTTGACCACACGGCCTGCGGCAACGTCCAGACAGGGAATCAGACGGGGGAGAGGCATCGCTCCAGGAACCGCGCGCCGGCGGCGCCGCTCTTCTCGGGGTGGAACTGGACGCCGACGAAGCTGTCGGCGCGCGCCTCGGCGACGATCCCCTCGGAGGTCGCCGACGCGGCCGGTGTCTCCGCGGTGTAGGAGTGGGCGAAGTAGTAGGTCTCGCCGCCGGGCTCGACGGGCGCCCAGCCGATCCGCGGGGCCCGGCCGGCGCGTAGCCGGACGGCGCGCCCGGGCAGAAGGCCCAGGCCGGCCACGCCGCCGTCCTCGTCGGTTCGCTCGAGCGCGAGCTGGAGGCCGAGGCAGATGCCGAGCGTCGGCCCACCGCCGGCGACCCGTTGGCGGAGCGCCTCGACGAGCCCGCGCTCGCGCAGGATCGCCATCGCGCTCGCCGCCGAGCCGACTCCGGGCAGGACGGCGAGGTCGGCCGCGGCCACGGTGGCGGCGGTCTCGGCGACGCACACGTCGGCGCCCAGCCGCCCGAACGCGGCGAGCACCGACCGCACGTTGCCCGCTCCGTAGTCGCAGACGGCGACGTTCACAGAATGCCCTTGGTGGAAGGGATGCCCGTGCTCTCCGCGCGAACGGCTGCGCGCAGGGCGCGCCCGACCGCCTTGAACGCGGCCTCCGCGACGTGGTGCTCGTCACGGCCGCTCGACTCGACGTGCAGCGCGAGGCGCCCGGCCTGGGCGAGGCTCTGCAGTGCGTGCTGCGCCAGCCCCGGCTCGGGTTCGAGTCGCACGTCCGCCCAGGCGCGGCCGCCGAGGTCGACCGAGGCGCGCGCGAGCGCATCGTCCATCGGGACGACCGCATCGCCGTAGCGGGTGATGCCGCGCCGGTCACCGAGTGCGCGATCGAGCGCTTCGCCGAGCGCGAGCGCGGCGTCCTCGACGGTGTGGTGCGCTCCGGTCTCCAGATCGCCGACCGCCTCCAGCACGAGGTCGAACCCTGCGTGGAACGCCAGCTGCTCGAGCAGGTGGTCGTACAGGCCGGCGCCGGTCGCGATCCGCACGCGGCTCGCGCCGTCGAGCGACAGGCGCACGCGGATGCGCGTCTCCGCAGTGGCGCGCAGCATCCGCGTCGTTCGCCCGCCGGCCGGGGCCACCGGCGCGGGCCGCTCGAGCGCGTGTGCGAGTCCCTCCAGCAACAGGTCGTCGTCCTCGCGGTCGCGAACGTTGAAGCGGATTCCGTCGGAGAAGACGCGGACGACGAGCCCCCGGCGGAGCAATGCCTCGCCCACGCGCTCCGGCTGGTCGAGCGGCACGAACAGGAAGTTCGTTCGCGACGGCAAGGGGTCGAGCCCGAGCGCGGCCAGCGCCCGCGCCGCTCGATCTCGCTCCGCGACCTCCTCGGACACGTCGGGCGGGTCGGCCAGCGCCGCGAGTGCAAGTGCAGCCGACGTCGTCGAAACGGGGAGAGGCGACTGGCGGCGGCTCAGTTCGCTCGCCGCGTCGGCGCTGGCCAGGGCGTAGCCGACGCGCGCACCGGCGAGCCCGAATGCCTTCGAGAAGGTCCGCAGGACGACGACGCCCTCGTCGATCAGCCCGGCCGCCGTCTCGCCGGCGTACTCCCAGTAGGCCTCGTCGACGACGAGCGGCCGCGCCTCGGGCACGGGATCGAGCGCGCCGGTCGGGTTGTTCGGCCGGCAGCAGAAGGTCATCACCGGGTCGGCCGACCCGACTTCGGCGCCGGCGAGCGCGGCGGCGATCCGGTAGAGCGGGTACGTCGGTTCCCCGGCGATCGCCACCTGGTCGCCGGGCCCGGCGAACGATCGCGCGCAGAGAAGGATGAGGTCGTCTGCGCCGGCGCCGAGGACGACGTTCTCCGGCTCGACGCCCGCGTAGTTCGCGATCGCGCGCTCGAGCTCGGGGTAGCCGCCGTGTGCGTACTCGTTGATCCGGGCCAGTGTCCCGGCGATCGTCGCCGGGCGGGCGAAGGCAACCGGCCGGGCGGGAACGTTCCCGTCGAAGCGGACGATCTCGACGGGATCGAGGCCGGCGCGCCGCGCGAGTTCCTCCGTCGAGGGCGCCCAGCGGTACGCGGCGAACCCGGCGGGCAGCGTCTTCATCTCCGCACCGCCTCGGCGTGCGCGGGCATTCCCTCGGCCGCGGCCAGGGCCTCGACGACCGGTCGCATCCGTGCCAGTCCTTCGCGCGTGAGCCGCTGGACGGTCACAGGTTTCAGGAAGCTCTCCAGCCCGAGCCCGCCGGCCGCGCGCGCCCAGCCGCCGGTCGGCAGGACGTGGTTGCCCCCGGTCGCGTAGTCCCCCGCGGCCACGGCGGACCACGGCCCGACGAACACGGCGCCGGCATTGCGGACGCGCGGGGCGAGCGCCTCCGCCTCGGCCCCGAGCAGGACGAGATGCTCGGGAGCGATCGACTCGATCTCCGCGAGCGCCCGCTCGACGTCGCCGTCGATCTCGACGATCCGGCAGACCGAATCAGGCCCGTGCTCGGCCTGGGCCGCGAGTTCCAGGTCGGCTACTCGGCGTTCCGCCTCCCGGCCCGCGAGCACGACGACCTCGGACGGCCCAGCGGCCAGGTCGATGGCCACGTCGGTCGCGACGAGCAGCTTCGCCTCGTTCACGTACGCGTTGCCGGGACCGACGATCTTGTCCACCCGAGCGATCGAATCCGTCCCGTACGCGAGTGCGGCAATCGCCTGCGGGCCACCGACCGCCCACACCTCGCGACCGACACCAAGCACCTCGGCCGCCGCGGCGACGAGGCCCGAGCCTGCGGGTGGCGTCACCACGACGATCCGCTCGACCCCTGCGACCTGCGCCGGCACTGCGCACATGACGAGCGTCGACACGAGACCGCGCGGGACGTAGATGCCGACGGAGCGGAGCGGCACCCAGCGGCGCTCGAGCTCGACCCCCGGCGCGACCTCGAAGCTGAGGCTGGACGGACGCTGCAAGGTGTGCCAGCGACGGACGGCATCCGCAAGGGCGAGCAGCGATTCGATGGGGAGACCGTCGCCGGGCTCGGCCCGGGCGGGCGCGACGCCGTCGAGGCGAAGCGCCCATTCCTGCAACGCGGCGTCGCCACGCTCGGAGACATCGCGCACGATCTGCCCGACGTCACTCACGCGAGCATCCTCTCGACGGGGAGGAGCAGGATCGAAGACCCGCCGACGGCCTCGAGCCGCGGCAGCAGACGCCAGACCTCGGCGGCGGGAACGAGCGCGTGCACTGCGACCATGCCCGGCTCGGTGAGCGGGAGCACGCTCGGCGCGCGCGACCCGGGCACGAGCGCGCAGATCTCCTCCAGGGCGGTCTCGGGCGCGTTCAGCATCAGGTACCGCGCCGAGCGAGCCTCGACGACGCTGCGCAGGATTCCCGCCAGGCGGTGCGCACGGTCGTCTCCTCCGTCCGGGCGCGAGATCAACGTCGCCTCGGAGGAGAAGAGCACGCCGAGCGAGCGCAGCCCGTTCGTGCGCAGGGTGTTGCCGCTCGACACGAGATCGACGATCGCGTCGGCGAGGCGCAGGCGGGGCGCGACCTCGACGGAGCCGGTGACCTCGACCAGCTCGACGTGGACGCCGCGTTCGCGGAGCTTCTCGCGCGCGAGGCGCGGATAGGCGGTCGCGGCACGAAGACCGGCGAGATCCTCGAGCGTGCGCGCGTGCGATTCCTCCGGCACGGCAGCCTCGAGTGTGCAGGAGCCGTAGCCGAGCCGGAGCAGCTCCTCCACGTCGGCGCCTCGCTCGCGGACGAGGTTCGCGCCGGTGACGCCGCAGTCGACCACGCCGTCCTGCACGTACTCGGGCACGTCCGCCGCGCGGACCAGCAGGACGTCGACCGGCGCGTTGCGGCAAGGAAACGCGAGCGCACGCTCCCCCGGCTGCTCCGGGCCGAGCCCGGCGTCCTCCAGCAGCGCGACGGTGGGCTCGCGCAGCCGGCCCTTCGCGGGGATCGCGATCGTCAGGCGGTCCGTGCGAGCCGGCGACGCCGGCGGTCGAGCAGCAGCCGGTAGCCGCCCTCGCCGTGGCGCAGCCAGTGCGCCACGCGCGTCACCGTCGTCGTCGAGGCGCCTGTCCTCCTGCTCACCTCGAGGTAGGGCATCCCCGCGTCGACCAGTTGCGCCGCCTGCCACCGGTGCGTCATCGCCTCCAGCTCGGAGAGCGTGCACAGGTCGCGAAAGAATCGCTCCGCCTCGTCGACGGATCTCAGCGAGACAATCGTCTCGAGTAGATCTCGCGTCTGTCGTGTCTCCCATTCGGGATGAGGTCCTTTCGCCTTCATCGAGTCTCCCGCTGCTCTGCCATGATTCTATATTAGCATACTAACATGACAACAGAGACGTGCCAGGTGATCCCGGCGGTCGATCTCCTCGGGGACGATGCGGTGCGTCTCGAGCAGGGCGACTTCGGTCGTGTCGCGGCGCGCGTGGAGCCCGAGGAGCTCGTTCGGCGGTTTGCGCGTGCGGGTGCGCGCCTGATCCACGTCGTCGATCTCGACGGAGCGCGTTTCGGTCGAGTCAGGCCGGCCGTCGTCGAGGCGCTTACCGCGGCGGCCAGGCCGGCCGCGGTGCAGGCGTCGGGCGGGATTCGCTCGCTCGCCGATGCGCGGCTGCTGCTCGCCGCCGGCGCCGCGCGCGTCGTCGTCGGGACCGCCGCGCTGGAAGAGTCCGGCGCGCTGGAGCGCTTCGCCGCGGAAATCGGCGAGCGGCTCATCGTTTCGGTGGACGTTCGGGCCGGCCGGGTGGCGGTGCGCGGCTGGACGGAGGACAGCGGCCTGGCGGCGGCCGACGTCGTTCGTCGCTGCGCAGCTGCGGGCGTCGCGCGGATCCTGTGCACGGCGATCGAGCGGGACGGGATGCTCGGAGGGCCTGACCTCGCGCTGCTCGAGGAGGTTCTGGAGGCCTCGCGCGCGCCCGTGCTGGCCGCCGGCGGCATCCGCTCCGACGCGGACGTCGCGGCGGTTGCCGTGCTCGGCTGCGAGGGCGCCGTCGTGGGCCGGGCCTTGCTCGACGGCTCGCTGCCGCTCTCCTCGGTCGCCTAGAACTCGAAGCGCGCGCGTGCCTCGGCGTGGGGGTGCCGAAAACCCGAATCGGCTGTGTTCGCCGAAGTCTGGCGAGCTGTCTGTGTCATGAAGGGGCTCGGTCTGTAGGGTCGGCGGTCGAGGTGGGTCGTTCTCGCGGCGTGTTGTTGTCGTTTCTCTTGGCCTGCTCCCCGGTAGGGCGTTGACAGTGCTCGGGGTGCGGACGGGATCGGAGCCGAGCCCGTAGGGCGAGGCGCAGATCTCGTCCGGCGCGCTCTCGAGCATGGGCCGCTCAACCGAAGGGAGCACGCGTTGAGCGACACCCGCAAATACCGGAGGTTCACGTCGAAGCAGAAGGTCGAGCTGGTGCTGGCCTCGTTTCGTGGCGATCGGTCGGTCGCCGAGCTTTGTCGTGAGCACGACGTCGCCGAGAGCCTGCTGCGCAAGTGGCGTGAGCAGGCTCTGGAGGCGGCAGCGGAGCGATTCGAGTCGGGGCAGGATCGCTCGCTGGCAGCCGAGCAGCGCCGGCGGATCGCGCAGCTGGAGCGAGCTCTTGGTCGCAAGACCTACGAGCTTGAGATCGCGGGGAGGCTGGGAGTGAGCGAGCGCGTCGCCCGGTCTCGCGTGCTGGTGGCGCGCGGAGGTAAGGGCTGTGGTCGCACGGGTGCTGCAGATCTCCCGCCAGCGATCTATCGCACCCCTGCCCGGCGGCCGGCAGCAGCGAGGCGGCAGCGACTGCCAGCCGACCCGGTCGACCGGGCGATCGTCGAGGTCGCCTTGGGCAATCAGACTGACGGCTACCGGATGGTCGCAGCGCTGGTCACGCGCAAGCTGGGGCAAGCGGTGAACCGGAAGCGGGTGCTGCGCGTGATGCGCGAGCAGCGGCTGATCCAGCGCCGTCGCCGGC
>JBBQDZ010000110.1:0-7780 GCA_038320185.1 Gaiellales bacterium | reverse complement strand
TCCGGGGTCGCTGACAGCGGCGGCTGGGGCGGGGTCACACTGGCGCTCAACGTGGCCTCGCCGGCGGAGGTCGACGCCGTTGTCGACCAGGCGCGGCGAGCAGGCGCGCGCATCGCGCGTGAAGGAGCGGAGACCTTCTGGGGCGGGTATTCAGGCGTGTTCGTCGACCCTGACGGTCATCCGTGGGAGGTTGCATGGAACCCGCACTGGACGCTCCTCGAAGATGGCTCGGTCGTGCTTCCGGCTTGACTCGCGGCGCTCACGGCGTTCGTCTTCACGCTCGACTGCGTTCGCTCGCGTGAAAGGCGAGCTCCTGGCTTGGTTTCAAGCCAACGGGCGCGACCTCCCGTGGCGCCGCACGCGCGACCCGTACGCGATCCTCGTCAGCGAGGTGATGCTCCAGCAGACGCAGGTCGATCGCGTCGTCCCGAGGTACCTGGCCTGGCTTCGGCGCTGGCCGACCGTGCAGTCTCTGGCTTCGGCGCCGGCGAGGGAGGTGATCCTCGAGTGGCAGGGGCTCGGCTACAACCGTCGCGCCGTCAACCTGCACCGGACCGCGCAGGTGGTTGCGAGCAGCGGGTGGCCGCAGGATCTGACCGAGCTCCCGGGGATCGGGCTGTACACCGCCGCCGCGGTCGGCTCCTTCGCCTTCGGCCGGCCGCAGTTGCCGGTCGACACAAACGTCCGCCGCGTCCAGGAGCGCACCGGCGAGGGCTTCGACGCGAGCTGCGCGCAGGCGCTGATGGATCTCGGGGCGACCGTCTGCCTCGCCCGCGTTCCCCGCTGTGCGGCCTGCCCGCTCGCAGCTGCCTGTCCATCGCGAGGGCGACGCTATCCGCCGCTACGCCGGCAGTCGCGGTTCGAGGGGTCGTTCCGCCAACGGCGCTCTCAGACCCTCCGCCTCGTGGCGCAGGAGACGCGGCTGGTGGAGGAGCTCGACGCGGAGGCGGTGGAGTCGCTCGCCGCCGACGGCCTGGTCGAGGTCACCGGTGGCGTCGCGACGCTTCCCGCGTGAACGGCCTGAGACCGCGTATCCACGTGACGAGCTCCCTGCCGGCACGGGTGCTCGAGGAGCTCGAGCGATCGTTCGAGCTCGTTCCCGAGCCACGCGCCATCCGCGGGCTCGTGTCGACACCGGCCTTTGTTGTGGACGCGACCGTCCTTGACGCTGCGGGCACGGAGCTTCGGGTGGTGGCGAACTACGGCGTCGGCTACGACAACGTCGACCTGGGCGCAGCGGCCGCGCGCGGCATCGTCGTCACCAACACGCCCGACGTGCTGACGCGAGCGACGGCCGAGTTCACGATCGCGATCCTCCTAGCGCTTGTCCGTCGAGTGGCGGAGGGCGACCGGTTTCTCCGCGCGCGCGGCGCCTGGGGCTGGGATCCGACCTTCATGCTCGGCGAGAGCCTCGACGGCAAGGTCCTCGGCCTCGTCGGCTTCGGGCGGATCGGACGCGAGACGGCTCGTCTCGCAGCGTGTTTCGGGATGAATGTGCTCCACACGAGCCGGAGCACGGGCGGCGACGGCTGGCGCCCGCTGCCCGACCTCCTCCGCGCGAGCGACGTCCTCTCCCTTCACTGCCCGCTGACTGCAGAGACACATCACCTGATCGACCGCGCCGCCCTCGAGCTCCTGAGGCCGACGGCCGTCCTTGTCAACGCCGCGCGCGGAGCGGTAGTCGACGAGCGGGCGCTGATCGCCGCCCTGCGGGCCGGCCGGCTCGCCGGCGCCGCTCTGGACGTATTCGAGCACGAGCCGGACGTGGCGGAGGAGCTGCTCGAGTTCGACAACCTGCTCGCCACGCCCCACCTCGGCAGCGCGACACGCATCGCGCGCGAGCGGATGGGCATGCTCTGCATCGAGGCCCTGCGAGCGGTGCTCCTCGCAGGGCGGATCCCATCGAACGTCGTGACACAGAACTGACCCCTGCGACGAACCGCCCCCGGAGACATGCCCAGAACCGACCTGGCCAATGGCTGCAGAGGCGTAGGTACCCCAACCTCCTCCCCACGTCGATCCTAACGAGAATCGTTGCTGAGATGGGCAACAGAATTGGGTCGGATCTGCAAGAACTTTCCGACAGGGCGGCAGCGGCCCGTGCCTCTGCTATGCGCGGTGGCGCATCCAGACGTTCGGCTCGACGTGGCGGCCGATCCCCTCGCGCACAACTAGCGGACCGAGCATCCCCGGCACCACGTAATCCCCGTCCTCGGGGAGGCTGAACGCCGTCCAGTCCTCCCAGGCCGGCACAGGGGCCTCGAAGCGCATCGACTCCGGTGCGGCGCAGAGGATCTCGCCGCCCACGAGCTCGTGCACCCGGATCCAAGGGTCGAAGTGTGAGCCGTCTGCTCGACGCCACTCGACGTAGCGCTCGATCGCGATCAGCGGGTAGCGGCTCTTGAGCGTCGGTCGCACCGGCGCGACCAGTTCCCGAAGGCCGTGGTCTCGGGCGAGCTCACGCATCGCGTGCAGCAGCGCCGATGACAGCTGCCTCCCCTGGCGGTCGGGACGCACGGAGATCGCGAGTGCGCACAGAACGTCCGCCGTGCGGGGACTCTCGAAAGCGCGGACGAAAGCCTCGTCCCAGCCGGAGGGGAGATCGGCGGGATTCCCGTCCCACGGCGTCGGCACGGAGTGGAGCTCCGCGACCAGCTCGTCGCCGTCGACCATCGCCAGCTGAAAGTCCGGATGCTCACCGTAGAGCCGCCGCCAGAACCGGTTCCCCGGCTCGTTGTGGTGCATGAACTCCGGGAAGGTCTGCCGCGAGAGGGTCTCGTAGCGGATCTCACGGAGGTCGGGACGGTCCGCGTACCGGACGAGCTTCACGTTCGTCGGAGCAGCGCCACCGCCTGCGCCGCGAGGCCCTCGCCGCGGCCCGTGAAGCCGAGCCGGTCCGTCGTCGTCGCACGGACGGCAATCCGGTCGGCTTCGACGCCGAGAGCCTCCGCGAGCCGCCGCCGCATCTCTTCCCGGTGCGGGGCGAGCCGCGGCTCCTCGCCGACGAGGACGGCATCGGCGTTCACGAGTTCGAAGCCCCGCTCGCGCACCTTCCTATACGCCTCCGCGAGGAGGGCGAGCGAGGATGCGCCGCGAAACCGCTCGTCGCCCGACGGGAACAGCTCACCGATGTCGGCAAGGCCGGCGGCGCCGAGGACGGCGTCGGTGAGCGCATGCGCAATCACGTCCCCGTCCGAGTGACCGGCGAGGCCGCGAGGATGGTCGATCTCGACGCCACCGAGCACGAGCTGCACCCCAGGCTCGAGCGCGTGCGCGTCGACCCCGATACCCACTCGCAGATCGCTCATCCGAGCGGCTCCTGGCGCGGCAAGCCAGCGTCGAACACCGTCACGGTCTCGTAGCCGGCGCTCCGCGCGAGCTCGACCGCCTGGTCGTAGTCCTCGCCCACGAGGAGCGGTACGTGCGCGTCCGAGGCGAGCGTGATCGGGACGCCGTACTTGCGGCATTCCCTCAGGAGGTTCGCGTCCGGGTAGAGCTCGCCGACCGGCTTTCGCAGCCCTGCTGTCGAGACCTCGAAGGCGACGCTCGAGCCGAGACCGATCTCGTTTGCGGTGCTGTCGTGAGTGCACTCGACGAGGTCGCGCGACGGACTGCGCCGGAAGATCTTCACGAGATCGGGGTGAGCGAGAACGTCGACGAAGCCGCTGCGGGCAAGCTCCGCCAGTGCCGAGAAGTACGTCCTCCAGACCTGGAGCACCGAGTGCTCCTCCCAGATCCCCGGCTCCTGGTCGACGGCAAGGCCGTCGATCCAGTGCACCGAACCGAGGAGGTAGTCCCACGGGTAGGGCTCGAGGATCTCTGCCAGCCGTGCCTGCCTGTCGCCGACGTAGTCGACCTCTAGCCCGAGCTTGACGGGCAGCCCTCGCCGCTTCGCCTCGAGGAGAGCCTCGACGTAGACGTCGAGATCGTAGAGGCAGCGTTCGACCTGGTATGGGACGTCCCAGACTTCGCGGGTTTGCCGGAAGTAGTAGACGTGCTCGGTGAACCCGATCTCGTCGATACCGCGGGCCCGCGCGACGTCCACGAACCGCTCGGCGGCATCTGGTGTGTGGTCGATCGACTCGTCGGGTCGACGCAGGTGGAGGTGGTAGTCGACGAGCATGCCCTGAGGTTAGGGCTCGAGCCGCCCCGTCCGCGCATTCTGCGGCGTGTCCGACAGCCACCGCTCCACGGTCAGGAGGTCCTCCCTCGTCGTCACCTTCAGCAGCCGCGCGTCGCCGGCGACCACCTTGACGCGACCGCCGACCGACTCGACCGCGGCGGCACAATCGGTCAGGGCGCCCTCGACGCGTCCCATGGCCGACCGGAGGACGGAGGCGACGAAGGCTTGCGGCGTCTGCACGGCGACGAGCTCCGAGCGGTCGAGAGTCTCCACTACCGCCTCACCGTGAACGCGCTTGACGGTGTCCGGAAGTGTCAGGGCCGGCACCACTCCGTCCCAGCCCTCGCCGAGCGGCTCGAGCACCCGTGCGACGACTGCTTCGGGAAGCAGTGGCCGCGCTGCGTCGTGCACGAGCACAACGGTCGCCGACTCCGGCACCTCGGCAAGAGCGACCCGCACCGAATCGGCACGTGCTTCGCCGCCCGTGACGCAGGCGGTCACCTTGCCGGCACCCAGTTCCTCCGCAAGGAGGATCGAGGGCTCTTCCCACCCCGGCGGCGCCGCGACGACGATCGCGTCGACCCACTCCGAACGCTCGAGCCGCTCCAGGCTCTCCGCGAGCAGCGGCCGGCCGCCGAGGCCGGCGAAGGCCTTCGGCCGATCGCTCCCCAACCGCTCTCCGCGCCCCGCGGCGACGAGGAGAGCCCAGACAGTTCCGCCGGTAGCGGAGATGCCTACTGGGTCAGCCGGCAACGTTGCCGGAATCCTGGGTCGCGAGGAGCAAGCCACGCAACGACGCGCGGAGCGCGCAGAGGGCGAACGCTGCAAGTACGCGCGACTACGGAGGCGGCATGGCGCAGGCTCATCGCGGGCCGGACACCGATGGACGTTGCCGGTCGAGCCTTTGGTTCCGGATCATGGCCGCCGCTCTAGCGCTTGGCGCCGGAGGCGGCAAGCGTCCGCTTCTGGCCGTTCGCGCCGACGTCGGAGAGGACTTCGTCGAGCCACTCGGCGGCCTCGTCCTCGTCCATCGCCATCGCGTACATCAGCTCGCTCGCGAGGATCTTCTTCGCCTTCACGAACATCTGCTTCTCTCCGGTGGAGAGGCCCTTCTCGTGGTCGCGGAGCGACAGGTTCCGGACCACCTCGGCAAGCTCGAAGATGTCGCCCGTCTTCATCTTGTCGCGGTTGTGCTTGAACCGGCGATTCCAGTTCTTCGGCATCGCCGTGCCGTCCCCGGTCAACGCCTTCAGAACCAGCTTCACCATCTCCCCGTCGATGACTTTGCGGAGGCCGACCTTTTCTGCGTTCTCGCTCGGCACGTTCACGGTCATGTCGTTGTGAAGGATCTTGATCGTCAGGTACTCCCGCTTCTGCCCGAGGATCTCGCGGGACTCCTTCTTCACGACGGTGCCTGCTCCGTGGTGCGGGTACACCACCTTGTCGCCGACCTTGTACAAGCCGAGCCCTCCCCTCCTGAATGGGTTCAATCGCCAAGCGGCCGGCGGGACGAAGGCCGCCGGCACACGGTCATAGCTTAACAAAATCCCCGCAAATGGCGAAATCTCGCCTCGGCTCCGAGGTGGGGCGGAAAAAGCCCTGCACAGAGCGGACTAAGCCTCTACGACGACCTGCTCCTTGGGCTCGAGGCCTGCCGAAACCGCCCGGCGCACCGTCTCCGCCTGGGTGGCGCGGATCGCCCGGCGCTCCGTCCCCGCCGGAACAAGGGCCTCTTCGACCCCGAACTTCGCGCACTCCTCGAGCCGGCGCTCGGACTGCGTGGCGGCGCGTAGACGGCCGGTGAGGCCGATCTCGCCGAAGACGGCCAGCCCGCGCCGGACTGGAACCCCACGCGCCGCGGACGCGATCGCGAGTGCCACGCCGAGGTCCGCGCCTGGCTCATCGATCCGCACACCACCAGCGACGTTGACGAAGACGTCGGCCTGACCGAGCGAGACTCCCGCGTGCCGAGAGAGCACCGCGACGATCATCGCGAGGCGCTTGGGGTCGACACCGGTGCCCACGCGCCGCGGCATCGCGAGATCGCTCGGTGCGACGAGCGCTTGGATCTCCAGGAGAATCGGGCGAGTCCCCTCGAGCACGCAGGCAACCGCCGCCCCCACCTCGCCGCCCTCGCTGCGCCCGAAGAGCTCGGATGGATCGGGAACGCCGACGAGGCCGGCGCCGGTCATCTCGAAGACGCCGAGCTCGTTCGTCGAGCCGAAGCGGTTCTTGACCGCGCGAAGGATCCGGTGTGCCCGGTAGCGGTCGCCCTCGAACTGGAGCACGCAGTCGACGAGGTGCTCGAGCACGCGTGGCCCGGCCACGGAGCCGTCCTTCGTGACGTGCCCGACGAGGAAGGTCGCGACGTTGCACTCCTTGGCAACGCGCAGCAGCCGCGCCGCCGCCTCGCGAACCTGCGCGACGGAGCCCGGCGCCGAACCCAGCTCGGACGAATAGAGCGTCTGCACCGAATCGATCACGCATACCGTCGGACGCTCGCGCTCGAGAGTGGCGCACACGGCCTCGAGCTCGGTCTCCGCGAGGATCTCGACGAGGTCCGCGCCGCCGAGGCGACTCGCCCGCAGCTTCACCTGCGCCATCGACTCCTCGCCGGTGACGAGGAGCGCCCGGTGCTCGCGCGAAAGCGAGGCGAGCGCCATCAGCAGCAGAGTCGATTTGCCGACACCGGGCTCCCCGCCGACGAGGACGAGCGAGGCCCGAACGAGCCCGCCGCCGAGCACGCGGTCAAGCTCAGGAACCCCTGTCGACAGGCGCTCGCTCTCCTCCGCCTGCACGTCGACGAGGCGGAGCAGCGGCCGCGCCGACGCGGCGGCCTTGCCGGAGGGCTCGGCCCGCTCCTCGTGCAGCGTGCCAAACGACGCGCAACTCGGACATTTGCCGAACCAGCGGCCGGCGGCGTAGCCACATTCTGTGCAGGCGAACTGGACGGCGGATCGGGCCACGGGAGGGACCATGCTAGGGAGACCGCCAGACAGCTTCGTGACGGCGCCGTGACGGTTTTCGGACGGAGTCGGAACCGCGGCCGGGTGGTGCTAGCGTGACTCTCTTGCGGAGGATCGCCCTCCTCGGGCTGGCCGGAGGTCTCGCGGCCGCCGGGCTGTCGCTTTCCTCGCTCGGCGCCGCCGCCGCAAGGAAGCCGGCGCGGATCGTCTACGACGGCGGGCGAACCTGCACGAACCACGGCGGTTGCGGCGGACCGCGCTTCAACAAGGCGATCTACGTCGTCGACGCGCTGCACGGCGCCCCGAAGCGGCTCACGTCCAGGCGCTACTCGGACAGCGAGCCGGCGTGGTCGTCCGATCGGCACTTCATCGCGTTCACGCGCTTCCGCCCCGGCCTAGGCGCCGATGTCTACGTCATGCGTGCCGACGGAAGCGGCGCGCGCAGGCTCACCCACAGCCGCGACGGCAAGGCGAGCCAGCCGGACTGGTCGCCCGACGGCAGCCGGATCGTCTATCGCGACGCGGGTCCGAACGGGAAGACCTTCGACCTGTACACGCTCCACGCCGACGGCTCGCAGCGGGTCGACCTGACCCGAAACCGGATCGACGTCAGCGCCGAGAGCCCCAGCTGGTCTCCGGATGGAAGACGGATCGCCTTCGTTCGCGGTCTCTTCGGACGGGCGTCGTCGGT
>JBBQDZ010000109.1:0-7902 GCA_038320185.1 Gaiellales bacterium | reverse complement strand
CGCGTCCGGGCGCGCCGTCTCCGCGAGGAAGCCCTGGTGGATGAACTCCGCGATCTCCTCGATCGACCGGTCGCTCGAGAACCCCGCGGCCTGACGATGACCGCCCCCGCCGGAGCCCCTGGCGATCGCCGACACGTCGATCTCGTCGACGGAGGACCGCAGGCTGACGCGCCGGTCCGGGCGTCCGGGACCGGGCGGCTCGCGGATCAGCGCGGCGAGCTCGGCGCCGTCGACGGCTCGCAGATAGTCGATGATCCCCTCCGAGTAGGCCTCGCCCGCAGCGAGCTCGGCGAAGTCGTCGCGGAGGAGGTACGAGATCACGAGCCGTCCCCCTTCGAGCTTCCGTGCACGCTCGAGTGCCCGCGCGAGCAGCTTCAGCTTCGCGAAGTCGATGCTCTCGTAGACGCGCTGGAAGACGTGGTGGACGTCTGCGCCGGCCTCGACGAGCTCTGCGGCCAGGCGCAGCGCCTTGGGGCTCGTGTTGGCGTACTGGAAGCGGCCGGTGTCGGTGACGACCGCGATGTAGAGAGCCTCGGCGATCTCCGGCGTCAGCTCGACGCCGAGCTCGCCGAAGAGGTCGCGCAGGACCTCCCCGGTCGAAGACGCATCCGCGACGATCAGGTTGACACTGCCAAAACGGCTGTTGTCGTGGTGGTGGTCGATGTCGATCGAGCAGGGAACCCGCTCGAGAAGATCGAGGTCCGGGCCGATCCGCCGCTCGTTCGCGCAGTCGACAGCGAGGAGGACCCGCTCGCAAGCGTCCTCGGGGAGGTCGCGCCGGAGATCGCGGAGCTCCATGAAGGCGTACTCGCGCGGCAATGGCGCGGGGCCGTGGAGGTACATGACGGCGTCCTTGCCCAGCTGGTCGAGTGCGAGCTTCGTTGCCAGAATCGACCCGAGCGCGTCTCCGTCGGGGTTCTCGTGCGTCACGAGCAGGAACCTCACGTTGCCTCGAATCGCCTCCGCGACGGCCTGGAGCTCACTCATCGTCGTCTGGGGCGAGCTCATCGATCAGCCGGGTCATCCGCACGCCGCGCTCGACCGAGGGATCGTATTCGAAGGCCAGCTGCGGGGTGCGCTTCAGCCGCAGCTCGCGCGAGAGCTGCGCCTGGAGCACGCCGTGCGCGGCGGCGAGGCCGGCAAGACTGCGCTCCCGCTTGCGCTCGGAGCCGAGAACGCTGACGAAGACGCGGGCGCTTCGCAGGTCGGCGGAGGTCTTGACACCGGTGATCGTGACGAAGCCGATCCGCGGGTCCTTCAGCTCGGGCACGGCCTCCGAGAGCACCTGCCGCACGGCCTCGTCGACCCTGCGCATCCGATCAGGCATCGAGTGTCACCACCTCGCGCTCGGAGCGCGAGAGCTCGTACTGCTGCCCGTTGAGGTACCGCTCGGCTCCATCGAGAAGCTTCTCGACCTCACGATGGCCGCGGGCGACGCAGGCGAGCGTGAGCCGGGCCCGCTGCCAGAGGTCGTGGTGGTCGACCTCGGCGACCGAGGCGCCGAACCGGTTCTGAAGCTGCGCCTTCGCCGACTTCACAAACTTCCGCTTGTCCTTCAGCGACCCCGCTTCGGGGAAGTGCAGCTCGACCGAGAGGATGCCGACGAAGCCCGTTCCCACCGCCGGACTGAAAGACTTACCCTGCGGGGGGCGGCGGCGAGGGATCGTCGAGCCTGGTTCGCTCGACCTCGCGCGTCTCGTAGACCTCGAGCACGTCGCCTTCCTTCACGTCGTTGAAGCCCTCGAGGAGGATGCCGCACTCGAAGCCCTCGGCGACCTCGCGGGCATCGTCCTTGAAGCGCTTGAGCTGTGCGATGGAGGTCTCGTGGACGACCGAGCCGTCCCGGACGATGCGTACCTTGCCGTTGCGGCGCACGATGCCGGAGGTGACCATGCAGCCTGCGATCGTGCCGAGGCGCGAGACGCGGAACAGCGCGCGCACCTGGGCCTCGCCGATCGTCTCCTCGCTCTGGACCGGCGAGAGCATCCCGACGAGCGCCTGCTCGATGTCGTCGGTCAGCTGGTAGATGACGCGGTAGGTCCGGATCTCGACGCCCTCACGCTCGGCACGGGCACGAGCCTCGGCACTCGGGCGGACGCTGAAGCCGACGACGAGCGCACCTGAGGCCGCGGCCAGGTTGACGTCGTTCTCGGTGATGCCGCCGACACCGGTGTGGATGACGTTCACCCGCACCTCCGGGTGCTGGATCCTCCCGAGCTCGCCCACGAGCGCCTCGACCGAGCCCTGGACATCACCCTTCAGGACGAGATTCAGATCCTGGACCGTGCCCTCCTGCATGCGCTGAAAGAAGTCGCCGAGACCGGCGAGCGTCGGAACCCGCGTCGCGAGCTGCTCACGCCTGCGCCGCTCGTCCCGAATCTGCGCGAGGTGGCGCGCCTGACGCTCGTTCTCGACGACGCGGCAGAGCTCGCCGGCCTGTGGCGGACGGTCGAATCCGAGGATCTCGACGGGGTCGCCCGGCCCGGCGTCCTTGACCTTCTCGCCCCGGTAGTCGTAGAGCGCCCGCACCCGGCCCCAGGCATCGCCCGCGACGACGGCGTCGCCGACCCTGAGAGTGCCGCGGTGGACGAGCATCGTGGCGGCCGGCCCGCGCCCGACGTCGAGGCGCGACTCGATGATAGGCCCCGAGGCCTCCGTGTTCGGATTGGCGCGCAGGTCGACGAGCGCGTCGCCGACAAGCAGGATCTTCTCGAGCAAGTCGTCGAGGTTCTCCTTCTGCTTGGCCGAAACCTCCGAGAACTGCGTCTCGCCGCCCCACTCCTCCGGCTGGAGCTCCTCCGCCGCAAGCTCGTTCTTGACGCGGTCGGGGTTGGCGTCCGGCAGGTCGACCTTGTTGATGGCAACGACGATCGGCACCCCCGCGGCACGCGCGTGCGAGATCGACTCGCGCGTCTGCGGCATGACGCCGTCGTCCGCCGCGACAACGAGGACGGCGACGTCCGTGACCTTGGCTCCGCGCGCGCGCATCTCTGTGAAGGCGGCGTGGCCCGGAGTGTCGAGGAAGGTGATCTTCCGGCCGTCATGGTCGACCTGGTAGGCACCGATGTGCTGGGTGATGCCACCCGCCTCGGTGTCGACGACGGACGTCTGGCGGATCGCGTCCAGCAGGGTCGTCTTGCCGTGGTCGACGTGCCCCATGATCGTGACGACCGGCGGCCGCGGGACGAGGTCCTCGTCGGTGTCCTCGAAGGCCTCAGGCTCGGGATCCTCCTCGGCCGCGTGCTTGATGATGATCTCACGATCGGGCGTGAGCTCCGCCGCGATCGTCGCCACGTCATCGTCGTTCAGCGACTGCGTGATCGTGACCATCTTTCCGAGGCCCATCATCACCTTGATGATGTCCGGAACCGTCTTGCCGAGCGCCGCGGAGAGATCCTTGACCGTCACGCCCGACTGGACGGTGACGGGACCGGTGGGAGGCGCGACCTCGCGCCGCTCCTTCGGACGAGCCTCGAGGCGCTCGCGGTTCTGGCGCGCGGCGTCGCGCGGCCCGCGCGGGCCGCCGCTGTCGATGACGACGCGGCGGCGCCGGCCCGGCCCTCCGGGGCCGCGCGGGCGCATGGGTCTGTTCGGGCGGTCAGCCATCGGCTTCAGTGTAGAGCCGGCGTAGCCCGGGATCGACGCGGACCGTGGCCTTCAGCGCGCGGCTGAACGCGCGTCGCGAGAGCGCGCGCTCGAAGCACTGCAGGCGAGGGCAGGTGTAAGCGCCCCGCCCCGGCGCGCTCGGCGCGTGCACGAGCGAGCCCTCCCTCGCGGTGAAGCGAATGAGCTTCGCCTTCGGCGCAGACCGGCCGCAGCCCGCGCAACGCCTGCTCGACTCGCTCACGCAGCGGGGGTTCCCTCCTCCTGCGCCTCGAGCGTCAGCTCGCCCTCCTCGACCTCGGCCTCTTCGGTCTCGTCCTCGGTCTCCTCCGCCACGGCGATCGCGCTGCCGGCGAGATCCTCGCCGCGCGCCTCCCGCGCGGCGAGCTCCTGATGGCCGGGAACACCGCAGAAGCGGGAACCCGGAAGCGTCGAGTTCGGGCAGCGCTTGCCGTTCGAGAGAATGGCGGCACAGCGCCCGGTGAACTCGGTATCGGCTCCGCCGCCGTACGCGGCTTCGGCCTCGGCCTTGGCGAACTCGCTGTCCGACTGGATGTCGACCTTCCAGCCCGTCAGCCGTGCCGCGAGGCGGGCGTTCAGGCCCTCCTTGCCAATCGCGAGCGCCAGCTGGTCGTCGGGGACGATGACGGTGGCGTCGCGCGAGGCGTCGTCCACAAAGACCTCGCGGACGCGCGCGGGCGAGAGTGCCTTGGCGACGAAGCGCGCCGGCTCCGAGTTCCACGGGATGATGTCGATCTTCTCGCCGCGCAGCTCCGAGACGACCATGCGGACGCGAGAGCCTCTCGGTCCGACGCAGGCGCCGACCGGGTCGACTCCCTGCGCATGCGACTCGACGGCGATCTTGGAGCGGTAGCCGGGCTCCCGCGCGATCCCCCGGATCTCGACGAGGCCATCCGCGATCTCGGGCACCTCGAGCTCGAACAGCGTCTTGATCAGCTCCGGGTCACGGCGCGACAAGATCACCTGCGGCCCCTTGGTGCCCGAACGCACCTCGGTGATCACCGCCTTGATCCGGCTGCCCTGCTCGTAGCGCTCGCCGTCGACCTGCTCGGAGCGGGGCAGGAGCGACTCGACCTTTCCGAGGTCGACGAGAACGTTGTTGCGGTCTCCCGCCTGCTGCACGATGCCGGTGACGACCTCACCGACGCGGTCTACGTACTCCTCGTACATCATCTCGCGCTCCGCCTCGCGGATGCGCTGCAGGATGACCTGCTTCGCCGTCTGGGCGGCGATCCGGCCGAAGTTCTCCGGCGTGACATCGGCGCGCTTGACGAGGTGCTCCGGTACTCCGGACCACTCGATGTCGAGATCGTCGTCCGAGAGAAGCGTGTGCGAGCGCTCGCCGTTCTCGGCCTCGAGCCGCTCGAGCTCGTCGAGGGCACGCTCGCGCGCCTCCTCGATCAGCCGCTCCTCGATGTCGGCGGGCAGCTCGATCGAGAAGACGCGGAAGTCGCCCTCGGTGCGGTCCAGCTCGACCGTGGCGTGCCGTGAGGCGCCGGGGGTCTTCTTGTACGCAGCCAGGAGCGCGTCCTCGAGCGCGGCAATGAGGGTATCCGACTCGATTCCCTTCTCACGCTCGATCGCGTGCACGGCCTCGATGATCTCTCGACTCATCTCGCCTACCCTTCGTAGATCAGGTTGCCCCGCACGATCGCCTCGTACGGGATTTCGACCTCGTCTCCGTCGAGCGCCACCGTTACGCCCGCCGCCCCGGCCCGCTCGAGAGTTCCGCGAAAACGGCGGCGGCCGCCGATGTCGGGCGAGGTGCGCAGTGCCACCTTCCGACCGACCGCTCGCTCGAAATGTGCGGGGACCCTGAGCGGGCGCTCGATCCCCGGCGAGGAGACGTCCACCGCATACTTCCGGAGGTACTCACGAAGCACGTCCGTCACCCGCTCGCAGAGTGCGTGGTCGACCCCTTGGGGGTGGTCGACGAAGACCGTGAACCGGTCCGGTCCGGCCAGCTCGACGGCGAGCACCTCGATCCCCGGCAGCGCCTGGATGACCTTGGCGGATACGTCGCGATAGAGGCTCCGTTCCTGCTCGTAGACGTTCGGCAATCGATCCTCCTAAAAAGAAATGGGCGCCGCGCGCCCATTTCGCCAAACCGGTGAAATGTGGTGTGGAAAGGATAGCAAGCTGCTGCGAGAGGCGACCTAGAGCGTGGGCCATACTCGCGTGCCCTCGGGCGGGCGTTTCAGTCGGAGCGCGGGCAAGCCCGCGCTCCTGAAGTCGGCACCGCAGGCGGCGCCTAGCCGAGCACGATGGTGACCGGTCCCTCGTTCACGAGCTCCACCTCCATCCGCGCACCGAAGAGCCCGCGCGCAGGGCGGATGTTGAGCGCCTCGAGCTCCTCGCAGAAGCGCTCGTAGAGTAAGGCGGCGAGCTCGGGGTCTGCGGCACCGGCGAAGCTCGGCCTGTTGCCTTTCGCCGTGTCCTCTATCTGTCCGACGTGAACCGGAAGATAGGGAGGAAATATGCGCACGGCAGACGGATACGTGAGGGTCAGCAAGGTCGCAGGCCGTTCTGGCGAGAGCTTTATCAGCCCGGACGAGCAGCGCGCAGCGATCGAAGCGTGGGCACGCTCGACTGGTACCAAGATCATCGAGTGGCATGAGGATCTCGACCAGAGCGGCGGCACCCTCGACCGGCCAGCGTTCAAGCAGGCGATCGACAGGTGCCGAACCGGCCTGACGGGCGGCATCGTCGCCGCGAAGCTCGACCGGCTCACGCGCAGCGTCGTCGGGCTCGCGACCCTGATCGAGGACGCCGAGACGCACGGCTTCAACGTCGTCGCGCTCGACCTCGGCCTCGACTTGCACTCCGCGAACGGCGAGCTGGTCGCGAACATGCTTGGGTCGGTCGCTCAGTGGGAGCGGAAGCGCCGCGCGGACGATTGGGAGGCTGCGCGGCGGAACGCGATCGGCCGCGGTGTCCCGAACGGTCGCGCCCCGCGCGGGTACGTGAAGCGCCCGGACGGACGGCTCGAGATCGACGAGACGGAGGCCTCGAAGGTGCGGCAGGCGTTCCGCGAACGCGCTACCGGCGTCCCGTTCGCGCAGATCGGGCGGCAGTTCGGCTGGTCGCACTCCACGACCAGGCAGATCCTCGCGAACCACGCCTATCTAGGTGTCGCCCGCTCAGGCCCGCACGTCAACGAGCACGCGCACCCGCCGATCGTCAGCCGCGACCAGTACGACGCCGCCCAGGCCGGCCGCACGACCCAGCCGGTTCCAGCCGGTGAGACGACGCGCGATCGTCTGCTCCGTGGTCTGGCGCGCTGCGGCGGATGCGGCCGGACGCTGAAGACCGTGAGAAGGCCTCGCGCCGACGGTAGTTTCGTCGCGGCGTACTTCTGCAAGAACGCGGCGAGCGAGCCGTGCCCCGATCGCGCCTACGTTCACGCCGACGACCTCGACGCGCTGGTCGAGGAGTGGTTCACGGAGGCGCTGCAAACCGCGCCACGGATGATCGACGTCGTCGTCGCCGGACGCGAGCTCGAGCAGGCGCAGACAGAGCAGGCGAAGGCAGAGGCCGAGCTGTACGCCTACGTGGAGGCGGCGTCCGCGCTCGACCCGGCTCTGTTCCAGCGAGGCCTTGACGCCCGCCAGGGGCGCGTCGATCGTGCGCGCGACCGGGTGCGTGAACTGTCAGGCCGTGTCGCTCGGATGCCGGCCGGCGGCGCGCTCTCCGACCTCTGGCAGCGATTCAACCCGTCGGAGCGGCGCGACGTGCTCGCCGGCTTCATCGGCCGCGTCGAGGTTCACCGCGGCGCGAGCGCCGATCTTCGCGGGCACGTCGGGATCTTCTGGACGGACGGGACGCTCGCCGAGATCGCGGACGACGAACAGGGCGTCCGGGTGGCGGCGGCGTAGCACGTTCACGAACGCCTGCTCGCCGCGTTCGAGGACGGCGGCCGGGATCGTCGGGAGCAGCGGCTCGGTCACGCGGCCTCGCTCATGTGCTCGAGCGCGTCGTGCAGCCGCTCCAGCGCCGCCGTCACCTCGTCCGCGAGACGCGGCCGGCAGAGCTCAACACGGACGGGCACAACGACGATCACGGTCGGGAGGGTCATAGCCCCATCTCCTCGCCGAGCGCCTCCAGCCGCGCCATCTCCTCGGCGTCCAGGGCAGCCCATCCGTTGCTGGCGGACACCTGGGGGGAGGGGGGGATGCCTATCCCCCCGAGAACGGTTGCAACACTGCAACACTCGGCGAGCCTGTCGGGGGAGGGCAGGATCTCGACGTCGTCCGGGAGCGGGTCGGCGAGCTTGAGCCG
>JBBQDZ010000108.1:0-7995 GCA_038320185.1 Gaiellales bacterium | reverse complement strand
CTATCCGACCTCGCTGATCCCGAAGAGCTGGCAATGGCTGATCGCGCTGAACCCGCTTGCAGGAGTCGTCACCGGGACGCGCTGGTCGCTCGTCGGCGGCGGCGCGCCGAGCGCGCTCTACCTCGGCACCAGCATCGGGATCGGCCTGGCCCTCCTCGCCGGCGGCTTCGTCTACTTCCGCCTCCGCGAGCCGAGCTTCCCGGACCACGTCTGATGCCCGAGCTCGCGATCAAGGCCGAGGGGCTCTCGAAGCGCTACCTGCTCGGCCGCCAGGAGACCGGCTTCCACGTCGCGCGCCGCCTGCTCGGCCGCTCCGCCGGGCGCGAGCGGGTCGAGGTGCTCAGCAACCTTTCGTTCGAGATCCCCGAGGGGCAGGCCGTCGCGGTGATCGGTCACAACGGCGCCGGGAAGTCGACGCTCCTGAAGATCCTCTCGAGGATCGTCGAGCCGACGGCCGGCTACGCGGACGTGCGCGGTCGGGTCGGCGCGCTGCTCGAGGTCGGGACCGGGTTTCACGGTGAGCTGACGGGACGCGAGAACGTCTACCTCAGCGGGACGATCCTCGGGATGCGCCGCCAGGAGATCCGCCAGAAGTTCGACGAGATCGTCGAGTTCTCCGGGATCGGCAAGTTCATCGACACGCCCGTGAAGCGCTACTCGAGCGGCATGTTCATCCGGCTCGGCTTCGCCGTCTCGGCGTTCCTCGAGCCGGAGATCCTGATCGTCGACGAGGTGCTCGCAGTCGGCGACCTCGCCTTCCAGGAGCGGTGTCTCGGCAAGATGCGCGACGTCGCGCAGGGAGGGCGAACCGTGCTCTTCGTCAGTCACAACATGTCGGCGATCTCGGCGCTCTGTCCCGAGGCGATCTGGCTCGAGGATGGCAAGGTCGCCCACCGCGGCCCTTCGAGCGAGACGATCGAGCGCTACGTCGCCGCGATGCGCGCCGGCGATGCCGGCTCGATCGCGGGTCGCGACGACCGGCAGGGAACCGGGGCGGTTCGGGTGAGGCACTTCGGCGTCGAGGATCTGGACGGCAACCCGCTCGACGTCGTCCGCACGGGCGACGCAGTCCGCTTCGTCCTCGGCTACGAGTCGGATGGGAGCGAAGATCTGACCGACCTGAAGGCGAACGTCGTCCTGAGCGCCGGCGGCGACCGCGGGCTCGCGTCCTTCGTCAGCGAGGTCGCCTCGCCTGCCCTAGGGGCCGCGCCACCGCGCGGCCGGCTTCTCTGCGAGGTGCCCGAGCTGCCGCTGATGCCTGGGCTCTACGACCTGCGCTTCTCGCTCCTTCTGGGCCGGGAGCTCGTGGACAAGGTCTACCAGGCCGGGAGCCTCGTGGTCTCGGAGGGCGACTTCTTCGGCACGGGCAAGCTGCCGGCGAACACGTCCTACTTCGGGCCGGTCGTCGTGCGGCACTCCTGGTCGGTGGAGCCGGCGGCGCAGCGGACCGCGCTGCTTCACCCATGAGTCCGGCGCGGCTGCTCCACCTCGCCAACCACCGGTCGAACAACATCGGCAATGCGGCACTGATCCTCGGGCTCGAGCGAGTGCTGCGCGAGGACTGGCCGGGCGAGGTGGAGTTCGCTCCCGAGGACTGGGGCGAGCACAGCCGCGGCCTGCGCAGCTTCGACGAGGCGTTCGTCGAGCGCGTGAACCGGGAAGCTGACGCGCTGCTCGTCGGCGCGGCCGTGACCTTCGACGGCCGCGCGCGCTACGCCGCGACGGGCATGCGCTTCGACCTGCCGCTCGAGCTCTGGGACCGGATCGAGAAGCCGATCGTCTTCTACGGCGTCTCCAGGCGGACCTGGCCGCACAAGCTCTACCACCATCAGGAGGCGCTGCGCCGCGCGCTGGAGCACGTTGCCGTCGCGGAGCGGATCCTCTTCGCGACTCGCAACGACGGCACGAAGAGCTGGCTCGAACGGATCCTTGGCCGCGCCTCCGACGCGATCCACGTCGTGCCGGATCCGGCGCTGTACGTGCCGACGAAGGATTCCTGGCACCCGGAGCTCGCTGGCGGGAAGGTCAACGTGCTCGTCAACCTGAACGGGGAGGACGAGCTCTACAGGTTCGGCGGGGACCTGCGGGAGCGGGTCTGGGAGCGTCTGGGAGGCCGAATCGAGGAGCGGCGCCTCGAGCGACTCTTCGCCTACTCGCGCGGGTGGGTCGCGGCGCGGGAGCGGCTTCTCGACGGGCTCGCGGCCGCCTTCGAGCGGCTCGCGCGCGACCACGACCTCCAGCTCGTCCTCTGCGCCCACGGGTTCGGCGACCTGCCGCTTCAGAACGCGTTCCTCTCGCGTCTCTCCGACGAGCTGAAGCTGCGCACGTTGACGGCGAGCGCGGGCCTTCCCACCGACCTCGGGCCGTACTTCTACGATCTCTACGCGAAGGCCGATCTCGCGCTCAGCATGCGCATCCATGCCATGAACCCCGCCGTGGGGGCCGGAACCCCGGTCGTGCCGCTCGTCTCCCAGGGGCGCATGCGGGACTTCATGGGCGACCTCGGCCTCTCGGATCTCGTGGTGGAGATCCTCGATCCCGCGGTCGGAGACCGTGCCTACACCGCCATGGCGCGCGCGATCGCCGACGGGGAGAAGCTTCGAACCCGGCTGCGCGAGGCTGTCGCGAGGATGCGGGAGGAGACGAGAGCGTTCAACCTTCGCGTCGCGGCGCTTGTCGGCGTCGGATGACGGCCGCCGGAAGAGTTCGCCGGAGCTTCGAGGCCTCGATTGCGGCGAAGCAGGCGCTGCTTGCCTCCGAGGAGACCTCCGAGCAGGTGGCGCGCGTCGCCGGGACGATCGCGCGATCGCTTCGAGGTGGCGGCCGGGTCTGGCTCTTCGGAAACGGCGGCAGCGCAGCCGACGCGCAGCACATCGCCACCGAGCTCGTCGGTCGCTTCGGCAGTGAGCGCCGAGCGCTGCCGGCCGAGGCGTTGACGACGAACGGCCCACTGCTGACCGCTCTCGCGAACGACTTCGGCTTCGACCACGTCTTTGCTCGCCAGCTCGAGGCCGCAGCCCGGCCGGGCGACGTCGCGATCGGGATCTCGACGAGCGGGCGCTCCGAGAACGTCCTGCAGGCTCTCCGCGTCGCGCGCGAGCTCGGACTCGAGACGGTTGCGCTCGCCGGCGGCGACGGGGGCGCGCTGGGCGAGGCGGCGGCAGAATGCATCCTCGTGCCCGTGCCCGACACGCCGCGCGTCCAGGAGTGCCACATCCTGATCGGCCACGTCCTTTGCGAGCTCGTCGAGGAGGAGCTCGCGTGATCGGGCCCGTGCGAATCGGGGAGTGGCAGGTGGGGCCGGACCGCCCCGTCGTTTTCGTCGCCGAGATCGGGATCAACCACAACGGCGACGTTGCGGTCGCGAAGGAGCTCGTGGGACAGGCGCGCTACGCCGGCGCGGACCTGGTCAAATTCCAGAAGCGGACGGTAGAGGTCGTGTACGCGGACGAGGAGCTCGACCGGCCGCGCGAGAGCCCGTTCGGCGAGACGAACCGCGACCTCAAAGAGGGCCTCGAGCTCGGCGAGGACGAGTACGCCGAGATCGACGACTTCTGCCGCACCCTCGGCATCTCGTGGCTCGCGTCCTGCTGGGACGAGGACTCGGTGGATTTCGTGGATCGTTTCGACCCGCCCTGTTACAAGATCGCCTCCGCCTCGCTGACCGACGACGAGCTTCTCCAGCACACGCGCTCGAAGGGCAAGCCGATCGTCCTCTCGACCGGGATGAGCTCGCTGGAGCAGATCGATCACGCCGTAGAGGTGCTCGGGCGCGACGACCTGATCCTGATGCACACGACGAGCACGTACCCCTCCGCGGTGGACGAGCTCAATCTGCGCGTGATCCCGCGGCTTGCCGAGCGCTACCGCGTGCCCGTCGGCTATTCGGGGCACGAGGTCGGGCTCTCGCCGACCCTCGACGCCGTCGTGCTCGGCGCGTGTCTCGTCGAGCGCCACATCACGCTCGCCCACGCGATGTGGGGCTCTGACCAGGCGGCGTCCGTCGAGCCCCAGGGAATCGCGAGGCTCGTGCGCGACATCCGGACGTGGGAACTGGCGCGGGGCGACGGCGAGAAGCGCGTGTACGAGAGCGAGCGCCCGGTGATGGAGAAGCTCAGGAGAGTCGGCCTGTGATCCGGCTCCTGGCGCTCGACATCGACGGCGTCTTCACGAACGGCGAAGTCCGCTTCGACGAGGACGGGCGCGAGTCGAAGACGCTCTTCTACCGCGATATCGACGCCGTGTTCGCGGCCCGGCGGGCGGGGCTCGAGATCGTGCTCGTGACGGGGGAGGAGACGCCGATCGTCGATGTGATCGCCCGCCGGCTCGACGTCGAGACCGTCTTTCGCGGCCACAAGGACAAGGCCGAGGCGGTGCACGCGATCGCCCGCGGCTTCAAGTTCGAGCTGGAGGAGATCGCCTACGTCGGAGATGCGCCCCGCGACGCGCCGGCGCTCGAGCTCGTGGGCCTCGGCCTGGCCCCCTCGGACGCCGCGCCCGAGGCTCGCGGTGCCTCCGATCGGGTGCTTGAGTCCGCCGGCGGCAGGGGCGCGGTCAGCGAGGCGATCGGGATCGTGCTCGGCGCCCGCGAGTCCGGCTGAGCGGTAGCGTGGAGGTGGTCGCGCTGATCCCGGCGCGCGGCGGCTCGAAGGGATTGCCGCGCAAGAACGTCCTGCCGCTCGCGGGGAAGCCGCTGATCGTCCACACGATCGAGCACGCGCTCGCCGCCGGCAGCGTCACGCACACCCTCGTCTCGACCGATGACGAGGAGATCGCCGGCATCGCGCGCCGAGCCGGAGCGGAGGTGCTCGCGAGGCCCGCGGAGCTGGCCGGTGACCTCTCGACCGACCTCGACGTCTTCCGGCACGCGCTGGAGACGCTGGCGGACACCCCCGAGCTTCTCGTGCACCTGCGCGCGACGACCCCGCTGCGGGATCCCGCGCGAATCGACGACGCGGTGGAGCTGCTGCGTGGCGATCCTGCTGCCGACTCGCTGCGCGCGGTCTCGCGCGCACCGAAGACCCCGTACAAGATGTGGCGGCTCGGTGAGCGCTACCTGGAGCCGTTGCTGGAGCTTCCTGGCGTCCCCGAAGCCCACAGCGCCCCACGCCAGATCCTCCCCGAGGTGTGGGTGCACGAGGGCTACGTCGACGTGATCCGGCCGCGCACGATCCTCGAGCTTGGCTCCATGGCGGGGCTTCGAGTTCTTCCCTTCCCGGTCGAGCCTGGACTGGACATCGATTCGGAGGCCGACCTGCGCCGAGCGGAATCGCTGCTCTCATCCCCATGAGTCAGGACCTTGCGCAGACGCGGTTCCTCGACTGGACGAACGCCGATCCGGAGCTCGGAAGGACCCCGTACGCCGACTACGTCCTCGATCGCCTCCGGTCGGGCCGGCCTCTGAAGCCGACGCATGCCGCCGTCGAGGAGCTCCTCGACCGGGCGGAGCTCGTCATGGGAAGCGATCGCTGGGGCAGTGGTATCGAGATCGGCGCCGGCGCGGGCTGGGCCTCCGCCGCGCTGAGCCGTCGCGACGGGGTCGAGCGCATCTACGTCCTCGAGCTCTCGCGTGAGTTCGTGGAGCACGTCATGCCCGTCAGCTTCGAGCACGCAGGAGCGCGCCTCGACAGGCTTGTCCGCGTCGTCGGCGGCTTCGATCGGATCGCCCTTCCGGACGAATCTCTCGACTTCGTCCTGGCCGTCGCTGCGCTCCATCATGCGGACGACCTGGCGGCGACCGCGCGCGAGCTGGCGCGCGTCCTGCGGCCGGGCGGGTTCGTCGTCGCGATCGATCGCTACCGGCCCGACGGGTCGAGTGACGAGGATCTCGAGCGTCTCCTCGACGCGCCTCTCTCGGCCGAGGTCGCGGCCCGGTACGGCTTCGAAGGCACGAACCTCGTGCGGCGCCGCGATATGGGAGAGCACGAGCACCGGCTCGCCGAGTGGAAGGTTCGCTTCTCCGACGCCGGCTTCCAGGTCTTCCCGTTCGCCGGCGTCGACTTCTCGGGCCGGCGGGTCTACCGCCTCCTCGGCGGCGCCTGGCGGGCGGCGCTCGGTCGCTGCGGGCGCCGGCTGCTGCGCGCGAGGCGGTTCGAGCTGCTGTCGGGGCAGATCCCCTACGAGCTCCGCTGGCTGATGGGCAACAAGGGCCAGCCCCAGAGCAACCTCTTCCTCGTCTGTCGTAAGGCCGACGGGCGCGAGCTCTAAGGTGGGCCACATGGTTCTGCGCCCGGTTGTCCGCGCGCTCGGCGTCGCCCGCAGCCCGCGGGCGGTGCGCCTGCTCCGCGACGCCCACGTGTACGTCCCGCTGCGACTCCTCTACGACGGCGCGAATGCCCTCGAGCGGCAACGACATGCCGAATTGCGGGAGTTTCGCCGGCGTGAGGGCCCGCTCCTGCGCTCGCTCTCGGCGAATGGCGCGAGCGGAGAGCGGCGCGTCCTCTTTCCGCACATGTCGCCGGGTCTCCTGCGGACGAGGGTGGACGGGATGCTCGCCAAGGCGCTCGAGCTGCGCGGTTGCCGGGCGGCCTTCGTCACGCACCGCCACGAGCTCTGGCACGAGGAGTACCTGCGCGCTTTCGGCTTCCGCGACTTCCTCTTCCTCGAGGACTACCTTCCGGCCGCGGCGGAGTGCGAGCGGCGTGCGCGGGAGCTCGTCGCCGCATGCTCGACGCAGGGCGATGTGCTCGCGCTCGAGTTCGAGGGCGGGGAGATCGGTCGCCACGCCGGCTCACGCGTCCTCAAGGACCTGCGGCTCGGGTCGATCGATCCGAGCGATCCGGAGGTGCGCGACGCACTCGAGCGGCGTGTCGCGAGCTCGATCGCAACGGTGGTCGCCTCCCGGCGCATCCTGGACGAGTTCCGGCCGGAGGCGCTCGTCACCTCGGTCAAGGGCTACACACCGTGGGGCGAGTTCTTCGACGAGTCGCTTCGCCGCGGGATCGACACGATCTACTGGTACCGCTCGCATCTCGAGCACTCGCTGCTCTTTCGGCGCTTTTCCTGGTCTGATCGCCACGCCCACTTCTTCACGCTCTCAGACGAGACCTGGGAGGCGCTGCGCCGGTTGCCGTGGACGCGTGAGCAGGGCGGGGAGTTCGTGCGGGAGCTTCGCGAGAGCTATCTCCGCGGGACGTGGTTCGAGCGCAAGAAGACGCTTCAGGGCAAGCGGCTAAAGAGCGCCGAGGAGCTGAGGGCCGAGCTCGGGCTCGACCCGTCGCGCAAGACCGCTTTCGTCTTCTCACACGTTCTCTACGACGCGACGTTCTGGTTCGGAAAGAACCTCTTCGCGGACTACGCCGACTGGCTGATCGAGACGATCCGGGCTGCCGCTGCGAACCCGGGCGTCAACTGGGTGATCAAGATGCACCCGGAGAACGTCCTGAAGACGACCGGTGCCACCGGTGCATACGACCTCGAGCGGCTCGAGGAATACCGGCTGATCCGGGACAACTTCCCCGAGCTGCCGGACCACGTGCGACTCATGCTCCCGGAGAACGACACGAACACGGTTTCGCTGTTCGACTTCGCCGACTACGCCCTGACCGTTCGCGGCACGATCGGCTTGGAGTTCCCCTGCTTCGGCGTGCCCACCTTCACCGCGGGAACCGGGGGTTACTCGCAGCGCGGGTTCACGGTCGACTCGGACTCTCCGCGCGAGTACCTGGGGCGCCTCGCCTCGATCCAGGATGTGCCGCGGCTGGACGAGGAGACCGTCGGGCTCGCCCAGCGCTTCTCCCACGGCGTCTTCCAGCTGAAGCCGGTGCCGATGCACAGCTTCACGTGGACCCGGCGGCCGGAGAAGGAGGGCGACCCGCTCGGGCAGTACGACTTCGAGTTGGTCGTGCGGGAGGCGGCCGAGTTGCGGCAGGCACCCGATCTGGCGCACTTTGCCGACTGGGTTCTCGGGTCGACTCGCCGCGACCTCCTCGCGTCCGGAGGCAGCCGGCTCGTACGCGAGTCGGAGAGCCTCGAGGACGTCTTCGAGGCCGAGTC
>JBBQDZ010000107.1:0-8290 GCA_038320185.1 Gaiellales bacterium | reverse complement strand
CCCCGTGGAGCCGCGAAGCCTGCTCTCGAAGGCGAAGTAGTCGGGAAGGGCCGCGGCAGCCGGTTGAGCGGCGACCGTGGCAGGCGCGGCGGAGGGGCCGCGCCGCTCGAGACGCAGGAGCCGCTCGTCGAGCTCCTGCGCGCGCCGCTCCGCCGACTCGCGAGCGGCGAGAGCCTCGTCGGTGCGCTCCGAAAGCTCGTCGACCAGCTTGAGCAGCGCATCGTTGAAGGCGCGCTGGTCAGCGGCCAGCGGCTCCACGTACCAGCGCAGCAGGGGCGCCAGCAGCGGCTTGACCGGTCGCGTCACTAGCCCCTTGAACCCGGGCCGGCGGAGGTACGGTCGCTCGGCGGTCACCGGCCAGAGCCGCTCCGCCTGGGCTCTTAGAGCACTGCGGGCAGCCCCAGGCGCGGCTCCGTTGGCCCCGGTCGGAGGTCGGCGAAGCTCTTCCTGGAGACGTGCGAAGAGCGCCGCCACGTCGACGCCATCGTCAGGAGAAATCGCTGGAGTTAGCGGCTTTTTGTCCTCCGCCGCAGGCACCCGGCCATTGTAACGCGGCGCGGTTACGCCTCTGTAAGCTCGCGCGCGTGCCGAGCCCTGAACAGCTCTCCATCGACGCCGCGGGTGGAGCCGTCCTCCAGGGGACGCTGACACTCCCCGACGGCGAGCCTCCGTTCCCCGCCGTGGTAGCGGTTCACGGCGCCGAGGGTGCGACACGCGACTTTCACCTGTTCCGCGGCCTCGCGTCGCTCCTTCCTGCCCTGGGGATCGCGACACTCGTCTTCGACCGGCGCGGTCATGGCGAGTCGACCGGAGGCACCGAAGCCTCCTACGAGGAGCTGGCCGCGGACGCGCGGGCCGTGATCGAGCAAGTGCGCCGCCACCCGTCGGTCGCCGGCGACCTGGTGGCGCTCTGGGGCATCAGCCAGGGCGGTTGGATCGCACCGCTCGCAGCCGCGCAGGATGGACGAGTCGCCGCGCTCGTCGCCGTCTCTGCGGCCGCCGTAACTCCGGGGGCGCAGATGGACTTCGCCGTCACCGCGCTGTTGCTGGAGGCCGGTCACCCGCCGGAGACGGTCGAGCGCGCCCTTGCACTGCGGCGGCACGTCGACGCGCTCGCAGCCGGGAAGGCGTCCGCTACCGCGACCCAGGCGCTCCTCGACCAGGCGCGCGAGGAGCCGTGGTTTCGCCTGGCCTTTATCCCCGACAAGGCGACGCAGGTCGACGAATCGTGGAGTGAGGAGATGGAGTTCGACATCCTCTCCACCCTGCGGCGGCTGCAGCTTCCGGTGCTCCTCTTCTTCGGTCAGGGGGATCGATGGATTCCGATCGCGGAGAGCGCTGACGCCTGGCGCTCCGCGCTCGGAGCCAACGCCGACCTCACGGTCGTCTCTCTGCCGGGCGCGGGGCACGCGGCGACGGTCGGCTTCGATCCGGGGGACTGGCTCGAGGAAGGGCCGGTCTCTCCGGTCTACGAGCGCGTGCTCGCGCGATGGCTCCGCGACCGGCTGCTTCCGACGCGATGAGGATCGGCATCAGCCTGCTCACGCTCGTGCCGGGCGTCGTCGGGGGGTCAGAGCGGTACGCGCGGGAGCTCTGCCGGGCCCTGGCACAAGTCGGCGAGCTCGAGTACCGGGTCTTCGTCCCGACGATCGCGGCGGACGCGGCAGCGGGCCTCCCGTCGCAGACCGTCCCTGCTTACCGCGCCGCCCACTCGACCCCGGGCCGCGTCGCCGCGATGACGCTCGCCGCCGTCGCGCCGGCACCGCTTCGCCGGCGCCTACGGCTTGGCGAGCTCGACGCGATCCACTTCCCGCTCAGCGTGATGCTGCCGCCGGTCGACCGCCCGCCGGCCGCGACGACCGTCCTCGACGTCCAGCACGAGTTCTTCCCGGAGCTCTTCTCCCGCGCAGAGCTTCGCTACCGCCGCCTCGTCTACGGCTGGACCGTGCGGCGGAGCCGGATCGTGATCACGATCAGCGAGCACGCGCGCGAGACCTTGATCGAGCGGCTCGGCCTCGCCCCCGGGCGCGTCCGGACGATCTACCTCGCAGTCGACTCGTCACGCTTCACACCGGGCGAGGGATCACGCGAAGACTTCCTGCTCTACCCCGCGAATCGCTGGCCCCACAAGAACCACGACCTGCTCTTCGAGGCGTTCGCACGCGCGCGGCTCGAGCGGCCCGGGCTGCGGCTCGTCCTCACCGGCAGCGGGCATCGCAACCAGCGCCTCCCCCGTGGCGTGGAGACGCGGGGGCGGGTGAGCGATGCGGAGTTGATCGAGCTCTACCGAAGCGCGGCCGCACTCGTCTTCCCGAGCCTCTACGAGGGCTTCGGCCAGCCGCCCCTCGAGGCCATGGCGTGCGGGTGCCCCGTCGCCGTCTCGGACGTCGGGCCGCTGCCCGAGGTCTGCGGCGACGCCGCGGTTTACTTCGACCCCACCGACTCGGAGGATGTCGCGCGCGGCATCGTCGAAGCGCTCGACCGCGGCTCCGAGCTCGTGGGCCGCGGCCTCGAGCGCGCGCGGCGGTTCACCTGGGAAGAGTGCGCCCGGCGCCACGACGCGATCTACCGGGAGCTGGCGGAGGATTCGTGAGGCTCGGGGTGATGCGAGTCGCCGGCGAGGCGCTCGAGATCGGCGTCGACGAGGAGATGGACGAGACCCTCGAAGCCGACGCTCGGCTCCCACGCGAGCCGCTCGCGCGCTCGTGACGCGTCGCCGACGAGGTCGTGGAGCTCGGCAGCTCCGCGCTGGAGCGACTCGTCCACGCGCACATACCTCGTCCAGTCGAGTCCGGCGCGCGCAAAAGCGCACTCCACCAGCTCGCCGACGCTGTGGGCCACGCCCGTGGCGATCACGAAGTCGTCGGCCTCCTCGCGCTGGAGCATCAGCCACATCGCCCGCACGTAGTCGCGTGCATAACCCCAATCGCGGCGGGCCTCGAGGCTGCCGAGCTGCAGCTCGTCCTGACGGCCGAGGCTGATCGCCGCTGCTGCGTGGGCGACCTTGCGCGGGAGAAAGTCGAGCGGTCGCCTCGGCGACTCGTGGTTGTAGAGAATCCCCGAGCTCGCGTGCAGGCCGTAACGGCGGCGGTAGCTGCGCGCGATGAAGTGAGCATAGGCCTTGGCGACGCCGTAGGGAGTGAGCGGCGCGAGAGGGGTCTCCTCGTTCTGCGGCACCTCGCGCGGCTCGCCGAAGATCTCGCTCGAGGACGCCTGGTAGAAGCGGATGCCGCTGTCGACCTCACGGATCGCCTCGAGGAGTGCGGTCGCTCCCACGGCCGCGAACTCGGCGGTCAGCACCGGCTGTTGCCAGGAGGCGGGCACGAACGAGGGGGCGGCGAGGTTGTAGACCTCACGCGGCGCGCTGGCGCGGAGGGCGAAGACAAGCGAGGGCTGGTCTAGCAGGTCGGCGTGGAGGAGCTCGATCTGCTGCCGGATCGGGTCGAGGTTCGGATAGGGCTGCTCGAGCGCCCGGACGATGCCGAAGACCTCGTAGCCCTCCTCGAGGAGGAGCTCTGCGAGGTAGGAGCCGTCCTGGCCGCCGATCCCGGTGATAAGCGCGCGGCGGCCGCTCATCGGCGCGTGAAGGTAAGGCGAACGATGTCGCCGGCCGGATCGTCGCGCTCGCGCGCCAGGAGGCCGAAGAAAGGCCCGAGTGGCAGGAGCCACGGAAAGAGCCGGTTGTAGGCCGCGTTCAGGTTCGGCTGAAGGCGGGCGACACGCCGGCTCCGCAGCTCGAGCGCGGGCGCGGCGGCGACCAGCCGCTCGAGGGCCGACTCGTCGTACCAGCGCTGGAAGAAATACCGGCCGTCGGACCCGGAGCCGTGATCGGCGTAGGCGGGACGGTCGTGGTGCTCCGTCCACCCCTCCCTCGCATGTGGGAGCGTGATCACAACCCTCCCCCCGGGTCTCGTCACGCGCGCGAGCTCGCGGAGCGCCTGCTCGTCGCCCGCCTCCGGGACGTGCTCGAGCACCGAGACGCTGTAGGCGTGATCGAAGCTCCCGTCCGCGTAGGGGAGCGCGCGGCCGTCGGCCCGCTCGAAGCGCAGGCGCGGCTGGCCCTGCGTGAGCCGCTGCCAGGTGTCGACCTCCGAGTCGAGCTCGTCGACGGAGGTGACCTCCGCGCCCGCCCGGGCAAGGGCGACGGCGAGCAGCTTCGGGCTCGCAAGGTCGAGGATCTTCTCGCCGGGCTTAGCGGCAAGCTCCCGCTCGGTCTCCGGCAGCTCGAGGTAGCGGCTCGGGTCGAGCGGGACGGCGACCCGAATCGCGGCCTGCCGGTCGTAGCCATGGCGCGCGAGGTGCCGAAGGCCGAGTCCGACGCTCGTCCGGTAGAGGCGCCACCAGCCGCGCATCAGACGGTACGGCGCTTGAAGACGAGGAGTGACCCGCGGACGCTCGTGACGAGCTCCCACCCCTCGCGGTCGAGGTCGATCAGCAGGTCCCGGAGCTCCTCCACGGCATTCGGAGCATCCTCGACGCGATAGTCGAAGTGAGCACGTTCGGGCTGCGTCCGCTTTCCCCGGAAACGCCGCCGGTACGGTTCTTCCGGAGGCGTGACGCCGAGAGCCTGGACGACTGCGTGACGGATCTTCTCGGCGTCGGCGTCGAAGTCGAGCAGGATGCGGGCGGCGACGCCTTCGTTCTCGCGCACGAGCCCGAGCAGGATGTGCTCGGTGCCGATCCAGTTGTGGCCGAGGGAGAGCGCCTCGCGCAGGGACAGCTCGAGCACCTTCTTCGCTCTGGGGGTGAAGGGAATCTGGCCGGAGGTGACCTCGCCGCCCTGGCCGACGATGCAACCGACCTGAGCCCTCACCTCCGCGATCGTAATGTCGAGCGACTCGAGGACGCGCCGGGCGAGGCCCTCCTCCTCCCGGAGCAGGCCAAGCAGGATGTGCTCCGTGCCGATGTAGTTGTGCTTGAAGGCGCGCGCCTCCTCTTGTGCGAGAACAACGATCTGGCGTGCCCTTTCTGTGAAGCGTTCGAACATCCCCCAAAACCTAGGCTAGGAGCGGCCAAAGTCCGGGCAGCGCCTCCGCCAGCGACGTCGTCGCAGGCTCGATCGCCCCCGCGCGCTCGATGAGCTCCGGGCGCTGCGCTGTGTAGCTTACGATCACGTTCCCGTCCGGGCGATGACGCCGGAAGAAAGCAACGTGGAGCAGTTCCGGGAGGAGGCCGAACGGCCCTGGCAGCGGCCCTTCGAAGGCCACCGGATGGCTCCTCATGTCATCGTTCTCGCGCACCCGGCCCGCGGCGCCACCGTAGAGGTCGGCGCCCGCGTAGCGCACCCTGCCCACCCGCGCCATGTAGACCGCGCCGAGGCAGAGCAGGCACGGCTCGAGCGAGGAGTAGAGCGTCCAATCCTCGTAGGTGCGAGTCGAGGACAGCCCGACGAGCACGTTCAGCTCCGCGTGCGCCAGACGGGAGCGGGCGAGCTGCGGGTCCGGCGGGTCGTCCTCGAAGATCCGGTTGCGGGCGCGCCCCACGACCGCGCCCGCCTCGTCCACGAGCACCGCTCCGACCGGGATCGAGCCCGCGCGGTAGGCCTCCCACATCAGCTCAAAGGTCTCGCGCCAGGCCGGCTCGAGCTGCCCCCACGCCGTCAATGCAGCGTCCGGACGTACGCCCAGGCGTCCCGCAGGCCCGCGGGACGCAGGACGCCTAGAAGAACGGCGTAGAGCGCGAGGCCGGCGGCCGCCGCGGGGATCCCGCCGAGCACAATGGAGAGAGCGCCGAACGAGGCTGCCGCGAGCGCTGTCTCCAGGACGGCGAGCCGGCCGAGGCCGAAGAACGAGATCGCGAGGGTCTGCGGCGAGAGCGAGTAGAGAAGCGCACCGACGACGAGGAACGTCGAGAGCGCGAGCGCGACCTCGATTCCGACGAGGCCGAAGGCGCGGCGCAGCAGGAGCGCGAGCACGAGGTGAACGGCCACGACGCCCAGCGCGAGCGGGACGAGCAGCCGCGTCCGCTGGAAGACGAAGGCCAGCGGGAACGTGAGCGTGTAGGCGACCGAGGCGAACATCCAGGGCGTGAGGTAGACGACGAGACGACCGAGCTCCCGCCCGACGTGGCCGGAGAAGGCATCGCCGAGCACCGTCGTCACGACCCTTCCGCCGACGAGCGCGAAGACCCCCGCGGCCGCGGCGATCAGCGCGACGCTGAGCCAGGAGGAGTGGACGACGTGAGCAGCCGCCTCCTCGACGCCGGCTCCGCGGCGTGTCAGCGGCGCCGACGAGATGAGAGCCACAGAGGCGGCGGTGACGGCGACGAAGACGGCCGCGATCAGGTACGCGTAGGAGAAGCTCGTCACCTTCCCCACCCCGAGGCCAGCCGCCAGGCGCAGGCAGACGAGGTACAGGCCCTGGATCGCGATCGGCACGGCGGAGCCCTGCATCAGGCGCCAGAGCCTGCGGTGTAAGACCACCCGCCCGGCTCCGCCGAGGAGATCGCCCCGGCGTAGAAGGGCCGCGAGCGGGATCCCGAGCGTCACTGCGCCGTTCAGCACCGTCGCCCATGCCAGCGCGATCGTCCCGTGGGCGTCTGCGAGGAAGACGAAGAGCACGAGCCCCGAGATCCCTCCGGCGGCGTAGGCGAAGGCTGCGACGAGGTACTCGTCCCGCGCCGAGAGCGCGCTGACCGCGATCGCGGCAAGAAGCTGCGCGAACGCCGCGGGCACGAGGAAGGCGAGCGCGCGTCCGGCGACCTGCCCGGAGAGGGGCGGCAGGCTGCCCGTGATCGCCTCGCCCAGGGCATGTGAGAAGACGACGACGACCGCGCTCACCGCCACCGCCAGCAGGACGAATGCGAGCAGGTAGCCACGCGTCTCCGCGCCCAGCTCTCCCTCCGCCGCGGCACGCGTCAGGTCGGGCACGACGACGAGCCGGAACGACTGTGCCGCGAGCACGAGCACGAGGTAGACGCCGTAGGCCGCGAGGAACCCGTCCGTCTCGGCGCTCCGGCCGAACTTCTGCGCGAGGATCGCACCGACGGCGCCGGCCGTCGCGCTCACAGTCAGCAGCGAGAGGCCGGTCGCGAGGCCGCTCCTCAGCGCGCCCCCGCGGCGCGCCAGGCTACTCTTCGGGGAGCCGGCCTCCATCGATGACGAAGTCAAACAGACACCAACTCGCCTGGTCCGAGCAGGGTTTGGCCGATCTCCGCGCGGAGTTCACGGACGCCTACGCGGGGCGCACGGTCCTCCTCACCGGCGCGGACGGCTTCATGGGCTCGCACCTGGCGGAGGCGCTCGTGGAGATCGGCGCCAGGGTGCACGCTCTGGTGCGCGCGACCTCGAGCGGCGCGCTCAACAACATCGGGCACCTGCGCGGCCGCCTGAAGGTTCACTTCGCCGATCTCACCGACAAGACCTCGATCGATTACCTCGTCCGCGAGCTCTGCCAGGCCCCCGACCGCCCCTACGTCTTCCACCTCGGGGCGCAGGCGCACGTGGGCGAGTCCTGGCACCGGCCCTACGAGACCATCATGGCCAACACGGTCGGCACGCTCAATCTCCTCCAGTCGATCGTCGACCAGGGCCTCGAGATCGAGAAGCTCGACACGGCCGGCACCTCCGAGGAGTACGGCAACGTCCACGCGGACGTGCGCGAGCACCACACCTTCGACTCCGACGAGAGCCTCATCCTCCACGAACGCTCGCCGATCAATCCGAAGTCGATCTACGCGACCTCGAAGGTGGCGGCCGACTTCCTGACGATGAACTTCTACGACGCGTTCGGGCTGCCAACGCTCGTCACACGCATGTTCAACAACTACGGGCCTCGCCAGAACCCCCGCTACATCACGGGGACGATCATCACCCAGGCGCTCGAGCGGGAGACCATCGAGCTCGGCGCGCTCGAGCCGATGCGCGACTTCTGCTTCTGCACCGACGGCGTCCGCGGCCACCTCACAGTGGCGGCGTACGGGAAGCCGGGCGACCTCTACGTCTACGGCCAGGGGCAAAACATCTCGATGCAGCGCTGGGCTGACATGATCCTTGCGGTGGGTAAGGAGGAGGGCTACTGGCCCGAGCGCGAGATCGCGCAGGTCGAATCCCGCAACCGCCCCGGCTCGAGCGAGGTGCTGGCCCTGCGGGTGGGCTACGAGAAGCTCAATCGCGAGACGGGCTGGACGCCGCTCGTCTCCTGGGAGGAAGGCGTCTCCCGCACGATCGGCTGGTACGCGGAGAACCGTGAGCGCTGGATCGGCCGCGTCGACTGGCCTCCGATCGCGCAGACCGCTCACGCGTGAGCCGCTACCTCGTCACCGGGGGCTCCGGGTTCCTCGGCTCCCACGT
>JBBQDZ010000106.1:0-8419 GCA_038320185.1 Gaiellales bacterium | reverse complement strand
GGCATCGATTCACCTCGACGGCCTCGTGGGTAGTGGTCGAGACGAGGGCGAGCTCTACCGGACCGGTGACCTGGAGCCGCCGCCGCGCGTGGTCGTCACCACTGCCGGCGCCCTCGGCGGCTGGGCGCAGCCGGGAGGGCCCTACGAGGCAGTTGTACCCACCGCCCCCGTGAGCGATAGCTACGGCTGCGGCGACGCCTTCGCCGCCGGACTCACGATCGCGCTGGCGCAGCGGCGTGAGGTAGCCCAAGCAGTGGCATTTGCCGCCCTGTGTGGGGCCGAGGCTCTGGCGATCCGCGGGGCCGGCACCGCCTGAAGCGTCAAGTAGTCAAAGTGTTGCGAAGTGGGGCAATGTGGACTACAGTGGTCCGAAGTGGAAGATGCTGCTCGGCGAATTCGAACACACCATCGATGAGAAGAACCGGCTTACGCTTCCGGCGAAGTTTCGCCACGCGTTCGAAGGCGGCGTCGTGCTGACGCAAGGCCTCGACGGCTGCCTCTACGCGTACACGCGCGCGGACTGGGAGCGGTTGCTCGAGACGAGGCTCGCCGCTCTTGATCCCTTCAGCCGCGAGACCCGCCTGATGCAACGCTTCTTCCTGGCGTCGGCTGCGGAGTCCGAGCCGGACAAGCAGGGACGAATCGTGATCCCCGGGCCGCTCGGGCGGCGCGCCGGGCTGAAGCGCGAGGTCGTCGTGGCGGGCGTCGGCGACCACGTGGAGGTCTGGGACCGGAGCGCCTGGCGCGAGCATCTGAAAGAGGTGGAAGGGAGCGCGGAGCATGTTGCCGAACGCCTTGCCAGCAAACGGGACTGATCACGTCCCCGTTCTCGCCGAGGAGGTGCGGCGTCTGCTTGCCGTACATCCTGGCGAGACCGTGGTCGACGCCACCTTCGGTGCGGGGGGGCACGCGCGTCTGCTCGCCGCGGACCTCGACGGCAAGGGCCGGCTAATCGCGATCGACCGGGACCCGAGCGTGCGGCTCTTCTTCGAACGATTCCGCAGGCACGAACACGTCCAGGCCCGGCTGCTCCGAGGCGACTTCTCGACAGTCCTCGCGCAGCTCGCCTCGAACGCCGTGCCGGCGGACGCGATTCTCCTCGACCTCGGCGTCTCCAGCATGCAGCTCGATCGTCCGGAGCGGGGCTTCTCGTACGCGGCCGACGCGCCGCTCGACATGCGAATGGATCCCTCCGGCGAGCCGACCGCGAGGGCCCTCGTCAACGACGCGAGCGAGCGAGAGCTGCAGACCATCTTCAGGCGCTACGGCGAGGAGCGGTATGCGCGGCAGATAGCCCGGGCAATCGTGCGCCGGCGCCGCGAGCGGCCCCTGGAGCGGACGAGCGACCTTGTCGAGATCGTGAAGGGCGCCATCCCCGCGCCCGCGAGGTTCGGTGACGGGCATCCCGCGAGGCGCGTCTTCCAGGCCCTCCGGATTGCCGTGAACGACGAGCTCGCAGCGCTCGAGGAAGCACTCCCGGCCGCAGTCGAGATGCTCCGCCCCGGCGGCCGCCTGGCCGTGATCAGCTTCCATTCGCTCGAGGATCGGATCGTCAAGACCTTCCTTCGGGAGGCCGAGCGCGGCTGTGTCTGCCCGCCCGACTTCCCGATCTGCAACTGCGGCCGCAAGCCGCTCCTGCGGGCGGTGTCGCGGAAACCGATCCGGCCGAGCGTCGCCGAAGTCGCCGCGAACCCGCGTTCGGCGTCCGCGCGGCTGCGCGTCGCCGTGAAGGTCTGAGTAGTGGCCTCGCTCGCCCCTTCGCAAGCTCCGTCCACTCGGCCGCGCCGAGAGCCGCTCCCGGGGCGGGTCGCACGACCGCGCCCTAGATCGCGCGGTTCCCAGCAGCGCCGGGTGGCGGGCGGCGTCGTCTGGATCGGCGTGGTGGCGGTCCTTCTCGCCGGGGTGGTCGCCGTGAACGTCGCCGTACTGCGCCTCAACCTGCGCCTCGACCACGCGTCGCGCGAGCGGGCGAGACTCCAGGGCGAGAATGCCGCGCTTGCCTCACGCCTTTCGAGTGCGCGTTCTTCGATGCAGATCGAGCAGCTCGCGCGCTCGCGGCTAGGTCTGGTGCCCGCCGAGGAGTCGCAGACAACCTACGTGCGAATCTCGCGCCGCGCGAGGTGAGCGCCAGGGTTCACAACCGCCGCATCCGCCTTCTGCTCGCCGTTTTTGCGATCGCGTTCGGCGTGACGCTGCTGCGCGCCTTCTGGCTGCAGGCTGTGCGGGCCGAGGCCCTCGGCAGTCAAGCGGCGAGCCAGCATCGCGAGGTCGTCACCATTCCCGCGGGCCGCGGAACGCTCTTCGACCGGACGGGTCTGCAGCTCGCCATCGGCGAGCAGGCGACCACGGTCTACGCGAACCCGCGGCAGATCCGCGACGCGCGCGCGACGGCGCTGGTGGCGGGGAAGGCCCTGGGTCTCGACCCGGGTGCGCTCTACCCGCTCCTCGCCGACCGCTCGCGAGGCTTTGTGTACGTCGCACGGCAGACGGATCCGGTGCGAGCTGCGGCTCTCCAGAAGCAGGAACTCGGCGGCCTGGGCTTCTACACCGAGGAGCGCCGACGCTACCCGCAGCACTCGGTCGCGGCACAGTTGCTCGGCTATGCCGGAGTCGACAACCGCGGACTTGCCGGCCTCGAGCTCGGCCTGGACCCGGTGCTGACCGGTCGCCCCGGCCGCCAGACGGTCGTCAAGGACCCGTTCGGTCGCGTTCTCGATGTCGTCAAGTCCACGCCCGAGCGGCCGGGGCGGGACGTCGCGCTGACACTCGACCACACGATCCAGGCCAACGCGGACGCGGTGCTGCGCGAAACCGTGGGACGCTGGCACGCGAAGGACGCGACCGCCATCGTCCTCGATCCTCGCACCGGTGGCGTGCTCGCGATGGCGAACGCACCCAGCTTCGACGCGAACCGTTATCCGGAGGCGCCGCGGTCGCTGCTCCGAAATCGCGCCCTGACGGACACCTACGAGCCCGGCTCGACGTTCAAGCTCGTCACGGTGGCGGGCGTGCTCTCGGAGGGGCTGGCGGCTCCGTCTACCACGTTTACGCTTCCGTATTCGATCCAGGTCGCCGACCGTGTGATCCACGACGCGGAGGAGCGCGGGACGGAGACGATGAGCGTCGCGGAGATCCTCGCGCGGTCCTCCAACGTGGGCGCGATCACCCTCGCAGAGCGACTCGGGACTCGACGGCTCGCCTCCTGGATCGGCCGCTTCGGCTTCGGCCGCGCGACCGGAATCGACTTCCCGGGCGAGAGTCCCGGGATCGTTCTACCGCCCTCCCAGTGGTCAGGCTCGACGATCGGCAACGTGCCGATCGGCCAGGGTATCGCCGTGACGCCGATCCAGATGGCGACCGCCTACGCCGCGATCGCGAACGGCGGCCTCAGGGTGCGTCCGCACCTCCTCGACCACGTCCTCGGCGAGCCGCGCCCTGCGCTGGAACGGAAGCGAATCGTCTCGCCGGCCGTCGATGCGGAACTGAAGGGGATGCTCCAGAACGTCGTCCGAGAGGGAACCGGAACCGCGGCGGCCGTCCCCGGCTACCAGGTGGCCGGCAAGACGGGCACGGCGCAGAAGCCCGACGCGCGGGGCGGGTACTCGGACACGCGCTACGTGGCCTCCTTCGTCGGCTTCGTGCCTGCCAGCAACCCCCGTCTCGTGATCCTCGTTGCCGTCGACGAGCCGCGGGGCGCGATCTGGGGAGGGTCGGTGGCCGCCCCCGCGTTCTCGGAGATCGCCAAGTTCGACCTGCAGTACCTCGAGGTTCCTCCGGACGCATCCACTGCGCCGTAGGGGAGGCAGCGGCGCGGCGGCGCCGTTCCACTCGCCCGCTAGCGGCCAGGGACGGAGGGAGTGCTGAACGCAACCCACCGCCAGAACCTCCTCGTTCCACCCGACGGCATCGGTCGTTCTGATCGGACACGGCCGCTCGGCCGCGAGAAGACATGTCCACCTCGTCGCGAGTAGACGCGACCTCCTCGGGCCAGTCCCGGCTTCGAGAGCAGCGTGAAGTCCGAAACGGACATGGCCGGGGGCCTGACCCCCGGACCTGCCGCAGAGAGACAGGTCCCTTCGAGACAGTTCGGACGCGCGGCAGCGCAGGTCGGGCGGGGGGAAAGGCTGCGGCGATGGCGGCTTCGCTCGAGCCCGAGTCGCGGCCGGTGGTGGAGGTAGACTCGCCCGGCGATGAACCTGGAGCGCGTTATCGCCGCGCTCGTTCCGACGGCGATCGTCGGCGGCGCTCCAGTCGAGATCGACGAGCTCGCCTACGACTCCCGCAAAGTGACACCGGGCTCGCTCTTCTTCTGCGCCGTAGGGGAGCGCTCCGACGGGCATGAGTTCGCCGGCCAGGCAGTCGAGCGAGGCGCGGCGGCGCTCGTTGTCGAGCGCCCGCTTGCGCTCGACGTGCCGCAGGTCGTAGTCCAGGACGTGCGCGACGCGATGGGCGTGGCGGCCGTCCAGTTTTTTGGCGACCCCACGCGAGAGCTGCGTGTCGCCGGCATCACCGGCACGAACGGCAAGACGACGACTGCGTTCCTGCTGTTCGCGATCCTCGAGACTGCCGGGCTGCGCCCCGGCCTCCTCGGCAATGTCGAGCGGCGGATCGGCGGTGAGGTGCGGCCGGCGGCCCTGAACACGCCGGAGGCGATCGACCTTCAGCGCCTCTTCCGCGAGATGGTCGATGCGGGCCACCGGAGCTGCGTCATGGAAGCGTCCTCGCACGCCTCTGCTCTCGGTCGCCTCGACGGAACGCGCTTCGCCGCGCTCGTCTTCACCAACCTCACGCAGGACCACCTGGATTTCCACGGGACGATGGAGGACTACTTCGGCGCGAAGCGGCGGCTGTTCAGGCCCGACGTCCCCGCCGCGATCTGCCTGGACGACCCGTACGGTCGGCGCCTCGTGGCGGAGTTCCCGAAGAGCCTCACCTTCGGCCTGTCGCCGGACGCCGACGTTGGCCCCGCGGCGATCAAGGGGGTACACCTGCGCCTCCACGGGCGCTTCAACGTCCTGAACGCGCTCGCCGCGCTCGCGTGCGCACGCCTTCTCGGAGTCGAGGATGACGCGGTCCGGGCGGGCCTCGAAAGCGTCGAGGGCGTGCCCGGGCGCTTCGAGATGATCGAGGAGGGGCAGCCGTTCATGGTGCTCGTGGACTACGCGCACACGCCCGACTCGCTGGAGAACGTCCTGCGCGCGGCGCGCGAGCTGGCGGACGGGCGGCTGATCTGCGTCTTCGGCGCAGGCGGCGACCGTGACCGCGCCAAGCGGCCACTGATGGGCCGCGCCGTGCGCAGGCTCGCGGACGTCATGATCGTGACCTCTGACAACCCGCGCACCGAGGAGCCACTCGCGATCATCGAGGAGATCCTCGTGGGCGCGGGCGAAGGTGCCGAGGTCGAGCCCGATCGCCGGGCGGCGATCGACGTGGCCCTCGACCGCGCCCGACCGGACGACGTCGTCGTGATCGCCGGAAAGGGGCACGAGCAGGGCCAGGAGATCGATGGCCGCAAGCTCCCCTTCGACGACCGAGAGGTCGCCCGCGAGACGCTGCGGCGCCTCCGAGCGCCGGCGTGAGCGACCACTTGAGGTACACACGTTTGGCGGGGGCCCCGAAGCCCCCTTCCTGGGGCCGAGGCTAGCTCGTGCGAAGCTCGGGAAGGTGACGCGGCTGCCTCGGCGTAGAGACGGAAGCGTGAAGCTCTCTCCACAGGCTGTGGCGTCTCCCGCAGGCGAGCGCCGCCGGAGGAGGCCGTGATCCCGCTCGCGCTCGACGAGGTCCGCGACCTCTGTCCGGGGAACCTGAAACGGACGCTGGGCGCGAAGCAGATCACGGGCGTGACGATCGACTCGCGCCGCGTGGAGCCCGGAGACCTCTTCGTCGCGGTGGGACGCGGGGCGTCGTACCTGGCCGAGGCGCGGGAGCGGGGGGCCGCCGCAACCCTCGCCCCGAAGGACGCGCACGCCGCGCTCGCGGGACTCGGGCGCGCGGTGCGCGATCGCTCTGAAGCGCGTGTCGTCGGCATCACCGGGTCGACCGGGAAGACCTCGACGAAGGACATCCTGCACGCGCTCTGCGCGCCGAGCAGGCGGACGATCGCGAACGAACGCAGCTACAACGCCGAACTCGGCGTTCCGCTCACTCTGTGCCGCCTCGAGCCGGAGACCGAGATCTGCCTCGTCGAGCTTGCGATGCGCGGCTTCGGCCAGATAGCGGCGCTCTGCCAGATCGCCCGTCCGGAGGTCGGCGTGATCACGAACGTGGGCCCTGCGCACCTCGAGCTCGTCGGCTCGCTGGAGGGGGTGGTGAGGGCGAAATCGGAGCTGATCGAGGCGCTGCCTCCGGGCGCCGCCGCTGTCGTGCCCGACGACTTTCCCGTCGAACGCACGGACCTGACGATCGTCCGGGTAGGCGAGCCCACCGCCCGCGTCGAAGAGGGCGGTACGGTGATCGAGTTCCAGGGACGCGAGATCGAGTTTCCGTTCCGGTCACGGCACCAGGCGCGCAACGCGCTCACCGCGCTGCACGCGGCCGGGCTGCTCGGCGTCGAATCCGCGAGCCCCGTGGAGGTCGAGTTCTCGGCCTGGCGTGGAGAGGAGGTTGCACTTCCGGACGGTGGGCTCGTCATTGTCGACTGCTGGAACGCGAACCCGACATCGATGCGCGCCGCGCTGGAGGAGCTCGCGGAGCGCGCCCGTGACCGGCGAACGATCGCGGTGCTCGGGGACATGGCCGAGCTAGGCGTACACGGAGCCGAATACCACGAGCAGATCGCGCACACGATCCGCGAGCTCGGCATCGACGTCGTCTTTGCCGTAGGACCGCTCTCGGAGGCCTACACCCAGGCCGCGCAGATGACGTCGTGGTGGTCGGGAGACATCCGCTTGGACGCGCTCACCGAGGCCGTCCTGGAGGAGCTCCGGCCGGGCGACTGCGTGCTCGTCAAGGGGTCGCGGGCGGTCGGACTCGAGGCGGTCGCCGAGGCGCTCACCGCAGTGCGCGCATAGATGGTCCGCGTCCTCTTCGCCGGCATCCTCGCCATGATGATCTCGATCGGCCTCGGGCCGAAGTTCATCGAGTTTCTGCGACGCCGCGAGTACGGGCAGCAGATCCGCGAGGAGGGGCCGTCGCATCACGTCTCCAAGCAGGGGACGCCGACGATGGGCGGCCTCCTGATCTTGCTCTCGATGGGAATCTCCTTCCTCGCGCTCTCGAGCTACACGACGAACGCGCTCGTCGTCTTCTTCGTCGCGCTCGGTTGCGGCGCGATCGGCTTCCTCGACGACTTCGTCAAGCTCACCCACCGTCGCTCGCTCGGGCTGTCGGGCCGCTGGAAGCTCCTGCTCCTAGCGGGCATCACGGCCGTTGTCGGCTGGGTCGCCCACCATCGTGAGTTCAAGACCGCCGTCTACATCCCGGTCGTGGACGGAAAGCTCCAGCTCTGGTGGTTCTGGTACGTCCTCCTCTTCCTGATCATCGCTGGAGCGGCGAACGGCACGAACCTCACCGACGGCCTCGACGGTCTCGCCGCCGGCACCGGGATCATCGCCGTCTTCACGTTCACCGCCATGAACGTGATCGCCTACATCCGCTCCGGTCCGGTCGGGCACCGCAGCACGCTCTACCTTGACCTCTCGATCGTCGGCGCAGCGCTGATCGGGGCGATGATCGGCTTCCTCTGGTACAACGCCTTCCCGGCCGAGGTCTTCATGGGCGACACCGGCTCGATGGCGCTCGGCGGGGCGCTGGCCGGCTTCGCGATCGTCGACAAGACCGAGTTCCTCCTCCTCCTGATCGGCGGCATCTTCCTGATCGAGGCGCTCTCGGTGATCCTCCAGGTCGTGAGCTTCAAGTACTTCGGGCGTCGCCTCTTCCTGATGACGCCGATCCACCATCACTTCGAGATGAAGGCCTGGTCCGAGACGAAGATCATGGTGCGCTTTTGGATCCTCGGCGCGATCCTCTGCGCGGTCGCCTTCGTCCTCTACTACCGCTACTACTTCCGCTTCTTCCGCGGCTAGGGCGGGCCCCCGAATGCGCCTACCTGAGCGCGCCGCCGTCCTCGGGCTCGCGCGCTCGGGCGAAGCGGCCGCGCGGGCGCTCGAGCGGCGCGGCGTCGAGGTCGTGCGGCTCGAGCGGAAGCTCGGCAACGACGGCGACCCGAGGCTCCTCCAGGGAGTGGAACTGCTCGTGAAGAGCCCCGGGGTGCCGGGGGAGCACCCGCTCGTCGCCGAAGCGCGCCGGCGGGAGATACCGGTCTGGGGCGAGGTGGAGCTCGGGTACCGGCTCCTGCCGAACCCGATCGTGGGCGTCACCGGCACGAACGGCAAGACGACGACGGTGGAGCTCCTGGGCGAGATCTTCCGCGCAGCGGGCCGCAAGGCTGCCGTCGCGGGCAACGTCGGGCGTGCGCTCA
>JBBQDZ010000105.1:0-8424 GCA_038320185.1 Gaiellales bacterium | reverse complement strand
CGCCGTGGATCGAGCCGCGGAACAGGGCAACGCAGACGAGCGTTACGAGCAGGACGTCGGGCGTTCCTCCGAGGAAGGAGACGCCGGAGAAGATCGACACCTGCACGATCGCCGCCGCGAAGAGGAGGACGGCGCTCTTGGAGACGTCCAAGGCGCGCACGGCGCTCACCTCGAAGTCCGTGCCCTCGCCCGATTCACGAGCACGATCACCGACTCCAGGCTCGAAAACTTCGCGAAGGGCTCGATCTGGACCTGCTTGAAGATGTCGGTATCGACCTGGCTGACGCTTGTTACGGCTCCGATCGGAACGCCCTTGGGATAGATCGACGTCAGGTTTCCTTTCCGCCAGCCGGCGGTGATGATCACGTCCCCGATGCGCACCATCTGATCCTTCGAGACCCGCTCCAGCACGAGCGTCTGGCCCCCGCTCTCGCGGTGGCGGACGATCCCGTCCGCGTGTGTTCGGAGGTCGAGCGCAGAGACGGCGCCGGCCGCGTCGGTGAGGAGCGTTACCTGCGACACCCTGGAGGTCACCTTCGTCACCTCCCCGACGAGGCCGTCAGGCGTCACGACCGGATCGTGTCGCCTGATCCCCGAGCTCGACCCGGCTGCGACCATGACCTGCTGCTCGAAGTCGCTCGGGGCGCGGACGATCACGGCGGCGTTCACGGGTCGGAAGTCGGCCGGGAAGCTCGGCCCCTCCTCGTAGCGCAGGATCGCCTTGAGGTACGCGTTCGCGTCGAGAATCGTCTTGTTCTGGATCTCCCGCTTGCGCAGCTCGTCGGCCTCGCGGCGGTAGCGCTTCGCATCCGATCGCGCGCTGGTCAGACCGCGCACCCAGTGCGTGCCGTCGCGGAATGGCCGCGCGATCCGCTCCGCCGCCACCTCGAAGGGACGCAGGATGCTGGCGCCGGTGCCCTGGAGGCCGTGGAGCCCGCCGCCCGAGGACTCCCGGAAGTAGACGGTGAGCAGAAGAAGGGAGACGAGAACGAGCGCGGAGGCGATCGCCCGCCGCCGGAGCGCGGGGGTGAAGCGGGAGGGAGAGGGCGCGGAGGGCGGCCGCGAGACCGACCCCAGGACCGCCGCCCGGGCGGAGCGGTTGCGAGGCACGGAGCGATTCAGTGTAGCGCCCTCACCTGAGGGCCCCACCCTGGAGGAGGACGCCTCGCTCGACTACGGGCCTGTCCGGGGTGTGGCCACGGTGGGTGACACGCGACACGCGGTGTGAGGCAAGGACGCAGGGAGCGTCGATATGCGGGGACCGGCGCGACCGAGGACGCGGCCTGGTGCCGCGTGGCGCCGGTCAGGCGCTCTGAGCTACCTTCGGGACAGGCCCTTAGTGCCGGTGGTTGCGGCCGCGGGCGCGAGCCTTCGCGCTCCGGTGGATCGCCTCGAACTCCTCGAGGCTTCGCCCCGAACCTACGGCGACGCAGGTGAGGGGCGACTCCGCGAGGTGCATCGGCATGTGCGTCTCGTGGCGCAGGCGCTCGTCGAGGCCGTGGAGAAGCGCGCCGCCGCCGGCGAGCACGATACCGCGGTCCATGATGTCGGCCGCGAGCTCGGGCGGAGTCTTGTCGAGCGTCGACTTGATCGCGTCGACGATCTGGCTGACGGGATCCTCGAGCGCGTTCCGCACCTCGTCGGAGGTGAGGATCACCGTCTTCGGCAGGCCAGTGAGCATGTCGCGTCCACGCACCTCGGCCTGCACCTCCTCGCGCATCCCGTAGGCCGAGCCGATCTCGAGCTTGATCTCCTCTGCAGTCTGCGTGCCGATCAGGAGCTTGTACTCGCGCTTGACGTGGTTCACGATCGCCTCGTCCATCTCGTCGCCGCCAACGCGCAGGCTCTGGCTGACGACGATCCCTCCGAGCGAGATGACCGCGACCTCGGTCGTGCCACCGCCGATGTCGACGATCATGTTCCCGGTCGGCTCCGCGACCGGGAGCCCGGCGCCGATCGCCGCCGCCATCGGCTCCTCGATCAGGTAGGCCTGGCGCGCGCCGGCGTTCAGCGTCGCCTCCTCGACCGCGCGCCGCTCCACGCCGGTGACGCCGCTCGGGACGCAGACGACGACGCGCGGGTGCGCGAAGCGGTGCTGGTGGACCTTCTGGATGAAGTGGCGGAGCATTTGCTCGGTCACGTCGAAGTCGGCGATCACCCCGTCCTTCAGGGGCCTGATCGCCGAGATCGTCCCCGGCGTTCGTCCGAGCATCCGCTTCGCCTCGACGCCAACGGCGTGAACGTCACCGGTGCGCTGGTCGATTGCAACGACCGACGGCTCGGAGAGCACGATGCCTCTGCCACGGACGTAGACGAGCGTGTTCGCCGTCCCGAGATCGACCGCCATGTCACGGCCGCCGAAACCAGTCAGCGAACTAAAGATGCCCACGGACACCGAGTCTACCCGGCGCCTGTGGAAAGTCCTGCTCCGGGCGGGTTAGCCGAACCCGTAGACGCCGGGGAAGCGTTCGGCGAGGAGCCGCACGAGGAGCGCGGCGGGGAGGCCGACCACGTTCAGGTAGTCGCCCTCGATCCGCTCCACGAGGGCGGCGCCGCGGCCCTGGATCGCGTACGCGCCCACGCGTCCCTCCCACTCTCCGGCAGCGAGGTTCGCGGCAAGATCGCGCGGCGTCAGTGTCCGGAAGGTCACCGAGGTCTCGGCCCGGTGGAGCTCCTCCCAGGCCGGCGTGCGCAGGCAGAGACCCGAGGCGACGGTGTGAGTGCGTCCGGAGAGCCGCTCGAGCATCGCCTCGGCCTGCGTCGCGTCGGGCGGCTTGCCCAGCGCCTCTCCGTCGCAGACGACGATCGTGTCGACGCCCAGCACCGGCTGCTCGTCCACCTCGACCGACCGCGCCTTCCCAGCCGCGTGCTCGACGGGATCGTCGCCCATCTCCTCGTAATGCGGCGCGGCCACGTCGAACGGCAAGCCGAGCTGCCGGAGGATCGCCCGTCGCTGGGGCGAGGTAGATACGAGCAGGATCGGAGCGGCGGGCGGCGCGCTCACGCGTGGCGCCCGGCCTGGACGCCGCTCACGCTCGCTTGCGCGCCGCCCAGATCTCCTCCGAGGGCCACCGCTTCGCCCAGTCCGCCTTCACGTAGTCGTAGTAGGGGTGATCCTGCGCCTCGGGAGGCGCCCGGAGCTCGTGCAGGGCCTCGATCTCGAAGCCGTTCTCGCGGAGGAGTCCGATCCATTCGCCATGGCCGAGGTGAAACTCGACGCCGCCCTCTGGCCACGCGATCCGGTGCATGCCGAACTGGGCGCGGTGGAGCCGCTCGTCGGCGGTCCCCTCGTCGCGAGAGCAGAGAAGGACGAGCGTCGAGTTCCGCAGGAAGACGAGGCGTCCGCCCGCACGGAGGAGCCGCGCAGCCTCCGGGATCCACCGGTACGGGTCGACCCAGATCGACGCGCCGTACTCGGAGAGAGCGAGGTCGAAGCTTCCACCTGGGAGGCCAGTCTCGCCCGCGTCCGCCTCGACAAGCGGGAACTCGATACCGGTCTCGCGCATGCAGGCGCGCGCGCTGTCGAGCTGAGCCGGCGTCACGTCGACGCCGACCGGGTGCGCGCCGCGGCGGGCGAGCCAGGCGGAGAAGTACGCCGTGCCACAGCCGAGCTCGACCACATCCAGACCCGCGACATCGCCGAGGACACCGACCTCGGTCTCGGGGATGGCCCAGATGCCCCAGCGAATCTCATCCTGCGCCCACTTCGCGGGCGCTCTCGCTCCGGTGTAGGTCGCATTCGACTCCGTCCAGAGCCTGCGATTCTCCAGGGCGTCGGCGCTGAAGTCGCTCGGGCTCACTAGAACCAGAGAGCAATCTCGCGCTCGGCCGACTCGGGCGAGTCGGAGCCGTGTACGAGGTTGTCCGGCATGCCCAGCGCGAGATCCCCGCGGATGGTGCCGGGAGCCGCGTTTGCGGGGTTCGTCGAGCCCATCGTTGTGCGGACGACGGCGATCGCGCCCTCCCCTTCGAGGACGAGCGCGAGCGTCGGCGACGAGGTGATGAACTCGACGAGCTCGGCAAAGAAGGGCTTCTCGCGATGCTCCGCGTAGTGCCGCTCGGCGAGCTCGCGGTCGACCTGGAGCAGGCGCGCTTCACCGACGACGAGCCCGCGGCGCTCGAACCGGCCGAGAATCTCGCCGGCGAGCGAGCGCCGAACGGCGTCCGGCTTGACGAGGACGAGTGTGCGCTCCACGGCCACGGCGGCGGAGTCTACGGAACGCCGGGCGTTCTTTGAGTCACTATCAGAATGACTGACGCGGTCGATGCGGTGCGATGAGTGGTGCGTGGCAAGGACGCAGGGCGCGTTCGTATCCGGAGAATACGGGCGCAACCGAGGACGTCGTCCACGCGGGGCTCAGCGTGCCGCAGCGGCCCCGTTCTCGTTGTGATCGGGGCTCTCTTGAGACCGCTCAGAGCCTCCAGCTGCCGTTCTCCTGCACGAGCTCGCCGTCCGCGTAGAGGCGGCCCCCGCGCCGGAGGTCCTTGACCATGTCCCAGTGGATGACACTCTGGTTCTTGCCGCCCGCGTGCTCGTAGCTCTTGCCGACTGCGAGGTGGATGGTTCCGTCGATCTTCTCGTCGAAGAGGATGCTCTTCGTGTGTCGCTGAATCCCCGGGTTGCAGCCGATGCCGAGCTCGCCGAGGCGGCGTGCACCCTCGTCGGTGTCGAGGGTGCCGAGCAGGAAGTCCTCGCCGCTCTGCGCGGAAGCGTCGACGATCTTGCCGGCCTCGAAGCGCAGCCGCACGCCGGTGGCCTGCCCGCCGTTCAGGACGGCCGGGAATTCGCTGTAGGTGACGACTCCCTCCGCGGAGTCCTCGACCGGCGCGAAGAAGAACTCGCCCCCCGGCATGTTGACGCGGCCGTCGTCGACGACCGCCTCGCGTCCCTCGATCCCGATTCTGAGGTCCGTGCCCTCGCCGACGATGCGGATCTCCGAGGCGGGCCCGAGCCGGTCGGCGTAGCGCTGCATCTTCTCGGCTTCGGCATCCCAGTCGAGGAGGACCGCGCCGTAGAAGAAGTCCTCGAACTCGGGCAGCGACATGCCCGCGTCCTGCGCGAGGGCCTGCGTGGGGAACTGCGTCGAGACCCAGCGGATCTGCATCGACATCGAGCGCTCGTAATACGGGGCCACCGCGCGGCGGATGAGCCCGTATCGGCCGGCGTCGACGTCGACTGACGCGCGGGTGTTCTCGGGCGCCTCGACCATGATCCGGGCATCGATGTGGTCGACGGCGTAGCGCTCGATCGGCGCGAGCTCTTGGAGTAGGTCGTCGGGTGCAGCGAGCGCCCAGTCGAACGGCACGGGGAAGGGCTCCATCCCGAAGTCGAGCCGCAGGAGCGCGTAGGCCCGTCGCCGGGCGAGCTCTCGCAGCACCGGCGAGACGACCGGGCGTCCGAGCGGGGAGGAGAGCACCATGACCTGCCAGCCGGGCTCCGGGTCGATGCAGCGCTCGACGAGCAGCTTCGCGAAGGCCTCCGCACGCGCGTCAGCCATCGAATCCGACCCACCCACCGTTTGCCTGGATGACCTCGCCGTCGAGCTCGAGCCTGCCGCCGTTCCGGAGGTCCTTGACCATGTCCCAGTGGATCGCACTCTCGTTCGCGCCGCCAAGCTGAGGGAAGCCGAAGCCGATTGCGACGTGCACGGTTCCCTCGATCTTCTCGTCGAAGAGCGTGTTGCGCGTGTGGCGCTGGATGCCCGGATTGCACCCGATTCCCACCTCGCCGAGGCGCCGCGCCCCCTCGTCGGCGTCGAGAGTCGCGAGCAGGAACGCCTCGTCCGTCTCGGCGGTCGCCTCGACGATGCGGCCGCCCTCGAACCGGAGGCGGACGCCCCCGACCTCGTGGCCCGCCAGGGAAGCGGGGTACTCCGAAAAGCTGATGATGCCTTCGACCGAGTCCTCGATCGGGCTCGTATAGATCTCGCCCCCGGGCATGTTCCCCGCGCCGGCGTCGACGTCGATCCGGCGGCCGTCGAGGCACATTCTGAGGTCGGTGTCGGCGCCGACGATGCGGAGCTCGCTGCCCGCCGCGAGGCGATCGGCGATCCTCTGGAGGCGCGCGTGGAGCGCCGGCCAGTCGACGAGGACGGCGCCGTAGAGGAACTCCTCGAACTCGGCCAGCGTCATCCCAGCGTCCTGCGCGAGCGCCTGCGTCGGGTACTGGCAGCCGACCCACGGCTTCTCGTCCGAGGAGAACGCGCGCATCGACGGTCGCATCGCGCTCTGGTAGAGGGCGCGGCGCCCCGCGGGGATGTCGGCGCCTTCCCGGGTGTTCTCGGGCGCGCGGATCACGATCATGCAGTCGGCCTGGGATCTCGTCGCCGCCTCGATCGGCGAGGCGGTGCGGAGAAGCTCCTCGGGCGCCTCCTTCAGCCACTCGTCGCCGGCGAAGCCACCGAAGGCAACCCGGGTCAGGGGATAGGCGCCCCGTCGGGCGATCTCGCCGACGACCTCGTCGAGCAGCGGGCGGGCGAGCGCCTGGGCCAGGATGAGCACCTGCCAGCCCGCCTGCACGCCGACGCAGTCCTCGACGAGGAGGCGCGCGTACTCCTTGACGCGGGCGTCAGGCAAGCGAGCCGACCCATTCGCCGTCGCGCTGCACGAGCTCGCCGTCGAGGTGGATCTCGCCGTCCCCGCGGAGCTCCTTGACCATGTCCCAGTGGACGCTGCTCTCGTTACGGCCGCCGAGGTCCGGGAAGGAGGCTCCGACGGCGAGGTGGACGGTGCCATAGATCTTCTCGTCGAAGAGCGTGTTTCGCAGGTGGCGGGTGATCCGCGGGTTGCAGCCGATCCCGAGCTCGCCGAGCCCTCGGGCCCCCGCGTCGGTGTCGAGCATACGGAGCAGGAAGTCCTCGTTCGTCCGGGCGGAGGCCTCCACGACTCGCCCTCCCTCGAAGCGGAGGCAAACGCCCTCGACCTCGAAACCGCCCGCGCACGCCGGATACTCGGAGAAGGTCACGACGCCCTCGGCGGAGTCCTCGACCGGGCTGTAGAAGATCTCGCCGCCCGGCATGTTCGAGCGGCCCGCGTCGACGCGACCCTGGCGGCCCGTCAGGCTCAGGCGCACGTCGGTCTCCGCGCCAACGATCCGCACCTCCTCGGCCGCGTCGAAGCGATCGGCGATCCGCCGCATCCTCCGCCCCTCCTCCTCCCAGTCGAGGAGGCATGCGCCGTAGAGGAAGTCCTCGAACGCGGCGAGACTCATCCCTGCGTCCTGCGCGAGTGCTGGACACGGAAAGTCGCAGCCGACCCACGCGAGTTCGTGCGAAAGGTAGCGCTTGATGATCGGCGCGCGGCTCCGGCTCAGGAGCGCCTGTCGCTCGGGGCTCAACCGTGACCCGGCGCGAGTGTTCTCCGGAGCGATGATCGCGATGTGCGCGTCGATCTGCTCGGCGGTCTGGCGCTCGATGGCCGGTAGCTCGGCGAGCAGCTCCTCCGGTGCCTCGAGCGCCCACACGAGCTCGCGGGTCGGCACCTCCGCAACCTCGAAGACCACGCGCGTGAGCGCGTACGCGCCCCGCCGCGCGATGGCCCGCTGAACCTCCTCGACGAGTGGGCGAGCGAGGACCCCGGCCGTGATCAGCACCTGCCAGCCCGGTTGAACCTCGACGCAGCGGTCGACGAGCAGCTCTGCGTAGTTGCGGACGCGCGGATCCGTCATAGGCGGCGGAGTGTAGGCCTCAGGAAGTTGACATACCTCGACTTAGATTATATTCTTGGGTTCACTCTACATTCCGCTTGGAGGCATCTCACTATGGCAAAGGTACTAGGAATCGACCTCGGCACGACCAACTCCTGCATGGCCGTGATCGAGGGTGGGGAACCGACCGTGATCCCGAACGCCGAGGGCGGGCGCACGACGCCGTCCGTCGTCGGGTTCCGGAGCAACGACGAGCGCCTCGTCGGGGCGCCTGCGCGGCGCCAGCAGGTGCAGAACCCGCAGAACACGATCTTCTCGATCAAGCGCTTCATGGGCCGCAAGTTCGGCGAGGTCTCGGAGGAGATGAAGATCGTCCCCTACGAGGTCGTCCAGGGGCCGAACGGGGACGTCCGGGTGAAGGCCGACGGCAAGGAGTACGCGCCGCCGGAGATCTCGGCGATGATCCTGCAGAAGCTGCGGGCAGACGCCGAGGCCTACCTCGGCGAGACCGTCACCGAGGCCGTCGTCACCGTGCCGGCGTACTTCAACAACGCCCAGCGCGAGGCGACGAAGGACGCCGGCAAGATCGCCGGTCTCAACGTGCTGCGCATCATCAACGAGCCGACCGCGGCCTCGCTCGCGTACGGCCTGGAGAAGGAGGGCGACCAGACGATCCTCGTCTTCGACCTCGGCGGCGGCACCTTCGACGTGTCGGTGCTCGAGCTCGGCGAGGGGGTCTTCGAGGTGAAGGCCACGAACGGCGACAACCACCTCGGCGG
>JBBQDZ010000104.1:0-8521 GCA_038320185.1 Gaiellales bacterium | reverse complement strand
GAGCCCGAGTATGCGGTCGCTCTCCTCGCCCCGGGCGGTCAGCATGATGATCGGGACGTTCGTGGCCTTCAGCCGCCGACAGACGTCGAGACCGCTCAACCCAGGCAGCATGATGTCGAGGAGGACGAGGTCGGGCCTCTTTGTCGCCACTCGGGCGACAGCCGCGACGCCGTCGTCGATTACCTCGACGGTGAAACCCTCACGGGCGAGGTAGCGCGCCACGATCTCGGAGACGGTGGCGTCGTCCTCCACGATGAGGATCGACCTCGCACCCGGGGCTGCGGGCTGGCCCGAATCGGATGCGCCGGGTAGAGAGGCCGTCACGTCGAGCCGACCTCGCCCGCTAGCGATACCCCGCCGCACTGCGGCAGCGCGGCGGGTCGTCTACGGGTCGCAGGGACACATCGGAAATCTACGCGCCGAATTACCCGGCCAGGATCCTGGTTTAGTGAATTGTTACGACTCGGGTGGATTTCCCGAATAACAAATTGATAACGACCCGGTCACGGTTCGATAAAACCGTCGCGAATTCTCGTCGGAGCGCCGCTCCCCGCTGTGATCGTGCAGCCGGTTCCATCCAACGAAAGGAGCAACGTGACGAGACGAGACAGGGTAAGGGGGAGCGTCAGACCTCGCAAGGTGGTGGCTTGGACGTCCGCAGTGACGGCGCTCGCGTTCGGCGCCTTCGCCGTGCAGGCGCTCGCGACGACAGGTGGCCGGGGAGCGTCGAGCACTTCCGCGCGCACCAAGGACCCGGCCCCCCCGCCGCCCTCTGTGGGGGCGAGCGTCCCCAAGACGTACTTCGGACCGATGCCGTCCGAGATCGACAAGGAGCTCGTGGGTCCCGTGAAGCTCCTGCGGGCCGCATCGAAGATCGACCCGGTCGCGAACACGGTCACCCTGCCGCTGTACAGAGGGCAGATGACCGACGGTCGCCGAGTGTGGTTCATCCTGACCGATACCGACGACAAGGCCAACGCCGACGGGCTCGGCCTCAACTTCTCCAGCAAGCTGACCTATCTGGCCGTCGGCCGGGCAGTGCGTGACGCGCATCTGGAGAAGAACGGCTCGCTGACCTTCTCCCGCGGCACGGTCGACTTCTCTCCAAAGCGTCGTCTCGTCCCCGGACGGGCGCCCAACTTCTTCCCTCCGAAGGTGGCTCATCCGGGCTCGGTGGGCGATGCCTCCTACTCGCCGTTCATCCGTATCGTCAACGCCGGCAACCACATCTACAACGCGCCCGTGATCGCGTTCGGCTCGAGCGCCAAGCAGATCGCCTCCTGCCACTCGAGGCCGAACTACAACGTCGTCCACGACCGCGTCCTGCACGTGTGCCCCAAGGGCGGAGGGAACGGCGGTGGGACTGTCACGCTGCGGACAACCCCGGTCTTCAGCTTCGCCCGTCCATCGCTCTACATCAGCATGGAAGCCTCCGATCCCGTACCGGCGACGCTCGACCAGGGGACGCTCGCCCCGGCGATGGCCGACGTTCCGACCGGGCGCGACGACAGTGCCTTCAGCGGCATCGAGCGCCTCTTCGTGATCGCGAACGGGCCGATGGGCGCGAACAACCCTCAGCGACAGGGGCTGAACAGCGCCATTCACGACCGAGGCCCGGGCGGTAAGCCCCTGCCTCCGATCCAAGTCATCGGCGGAGTGCCGACGATCGCACTCGACTACAGCCCGCTGTGGGATCTCAACCTCGGCGCCTGGACGAAGCAGGCAGTCGCCAAGGGCTATCGATCGAGGTTGATCGACGAGTTCCAGTACCTCGACATGGTGCGGAAGGGCTGGATCACCGGCCCGAAGGGCAAGCGGTTCGGCTCGACGGGGATCGTCGTCAACTGCCCGATCGTCATGCGCCTGCTCTAGCGCGCGAGACGGCAACGCGCAGGGGGTCGCCGGGCGACGCGCCCGACGACCCCCTGCATCTACGTGCCGTCCGCCTTGGAGGCCAGCCGTGCGCCTTCCACCAGGGCGACGAGCTTCGCGAACGCGACCTCCCGTGAGAGGTACTTCATCCCGCAGTCCGGGGCAAGGAGGAGACGTTCAGGGGCGACGTAGCGGAGGGCTTCGCGGGCGCGCTGTGCGACCGCCTCGGGTGTCTCGACCTCGTGCGTCGCCAGATCGAGCACGCCGAGCGCGATCGCCTTGTCAGGTAGCTCGGCGAGGATGGAGAGGTCAACACGGGGCTGCGCGGTCTCGACCGAGATCTCGTCGACGCGTGACGCGTTGAGCTGCGCGAGGAACGGATAGCCGCCCTGCTTCTCGCGGACGATGTGCCCGTAGCCGAAGCAGGTGTGGAGGGCAGTGCGCCCCGGCGCGTCCGCGAGTGCGGCGTCGATCACCTCGATGGCGTACTCCGCGGCGGGCTCCGGCCGCGCCTGGAGGTAAGGCTCGTCGATCTGAACGACGTCTGCACCCGCGGCGAAGAGATCCTTCAGCTCCTCGTTCACGGCCCGCGCCAGATCGAGGGCCAGGCTGCGGTCGTCGCGGTAGTGATCGTTCTGGGCCTGCTGGCTCATCGTGAACGGGCCCGGGAGCGTGATCTTGATCGTGCGGTCTGTGGCCGCGCGCAGGAACTCCACGTCGCGCACCTGGACCGGGGATCGCCGTCCCACCGGCCCGACGACCCGCGGGACGGGATTCGGCTTCCCGGTGCGGTCGAACGCGGTTCCCGGGTCGTCGAGCGCCATCCCCTCGAGCGCCGTCGCAAACCAGTTGGAGTAGCTCTCACGCCGCGTTTCGCCGTCGGTGAGGACGTCCACGCCCGCCCGCTCCATGTCGCGCACAGCGAGCAGGGTGGCGTCGTCCTGGGCTTGCTGGAGGAGCTCCTCGGGAACGCGCCAGAGCTCACGGGCGCGAACGCGCGGCGGCAAGCGCGACCCCAGGCGCTTGCGATCGATCAGCCAGTCCGGCTGGGGATAGCTGCCGACTACGGCGGTGCGCAGAGCCAGAGTCATGACTCTCCTTCCAGGCGGTCGAGGAGCGTGACTTCCACCTCGGTGGTCGAAATCGTTCCGCCGAGATCCTGGGTCAGGCCGCGGGCTCCGGCTCCAGGCCTACGTCGAGGACACCGAGCACGCGGCGAGACGGCGGTCACCTGCGTCCCCGCTCCGTCCCCGACCACGAGGGCGATTGACTTCACTACGAGGGTAGTATCGTCAACCGCCGGATGGCTTTCACGCTGACCGAGAAGATCCTCCGGGCGCACACCGACGACCCGGATGCAGTAGTTCCGGGGAACGTGGTGATGGTTCGCTGCGACCTCGTGATGACGAACGACGTCTCGGGTCCGATCGCCTTCCGGACGATGGAGCGCATGGGCGCGGAGCGCGTCTTCGACCCGGCACGCGTCGTCGTCATCCCCGATCACTTCGTGCCCGCGAAGGACGCGCGCTCGGCTGAGCTGCAGAAGCTGCTTCGCGAGTGGTCCGCCGCGCAGGGCGTCACGTTCTACGAGCAGGGGCGAGGGGGGATCGAGCACACGGTGCTCGTCGAGGACGGATGGGTCGTCCCGGGCTCGGTGATCGCCGGTGGCGACTCCCACACGTGCACGCTCGGCGCGCTCGGCGCCTTCGGGACGGGCCTCGGCTCGACCGACATAGCCGCCTGCCTCGCCACCGGGGAGTTCTGGCAGACGGTTCCGGGCACGATCCAGGTCGAGCTAACGGGCCGGAAGCGCCCGTTTGTCACCGGCAAGGACGTCATCCTCGCGGTCCTCGCTCGAATGGGCGCGGCCGGCGGCACGAACCACACGCTCGAGTTCGTCGGGCCTGGCGCGGAGGAGCTGTCGATCGACGAGCGTCTCGCGACGGCCAACATGGCGGTCGAGGCGGGCTCCGAGACGGGGCTCTTCCCGGCCGATGTCCTCACAGCCGAGTACCTCGACGGGCGAGTGAGCGTGGAATGGTCGGCCGAGCGCTCCGACGCTGACGCGGAGGTGGCCGAACGGATCGCGATCGACCTCGACGCGACGCCCCCGCTCGTCGCCCTCCCCCACTCCCCCGCGAACGTCGTGCCTCTGGGGGACGCGCTCGGGCGGCCGGTTCACCAGGTGTACATCGGAAACTGCGGCAACGGGACGATGACCGATTTGCGCCAGGCGGCCGAGATCCTGCGCGGTCGTCGGATACGTGACGGTGTGCGCGCCATCGTCGTACCGGCGACGCAGAAGATCTACCGCGCCGCGCTGGCGGAGGGGCTGCTCGACGTGTTCGTGGAGGCGGGCGCGATGGTCTCGACGCCCACCTGCGGCGCCTGCTTCGGCGGTGGTATGGGCATCCTCGCCGCGGGGGAATCGGCGATCGCGACCACGAACCGGAACTTCCGCGGCCGCATGGGATCGAACCGGGCGGAGGTACATCTCGCGAATGCGTGGGTTGCAGCGGCGGCGGCCGTCGCGGGGGAGATCGTCGACCCCGCCGAGCTCCTGGAGGCAGTCCCGGCGTGAGCGATCATCTGGCTCGGCGCATCGAGGTAGAGCGAGTTCGCCGGGGGTCTGTGCGGTTCGACTACGTGCGCGTTTGTGGGCTTCACCGGAGCGGCTTCGGGGGACACGTCGAAGGACTCCCCACCCAGGGTGGGGAGCTAGGTGCCACCCGCCACCCGCGACGAGCGTATCCGCGAACAACCGCCGCTTCTGCAACGGCGTGTAACGGATGTGCACCAAGTTCGAGACCGCTCCCGCTATCCACAGGTCTCATCACCGGCTCAGGTAACGAGCCGGCGGGTGCCGAATGATCCTGTCCGGCCGGGCGGTCGTGATTGCGGAGGCAAACGTGGACACCGACGTCCTCTACCCGGGCGAGTACCTGAACGTGACCGACGTCGAGGAGATGAAGCACTACCTCTTCGAGGGCCTCGACCCAGCGCTGCGCGCTGAGCTCGGCGGCGACACCGTCCTCGTTTGCGGACCGAATTTCGGAGCCGGCTCCTCGCGGGAGCACGTCCCGCAGGCGATGCGGGCCTCCGGCGTCCGCTGCCTCGTCGGCGCGAGCTTCGCCCGGATCTTCCACCGCAACTGCATCAACCTCGGGCTCCCAGTCTTCCTGAGCGGCGAGGCTGCAAACGCCGCTGCGCCGGGCTCGACCGTCGAGGTCGACACCGAGAGCGGCCGCATCTCGATCGACGGGCGCAGCTTCGGAACGGCGCCCGTCCCGGCCTTCCTGCAGGGGCTCTACGCCTCCGGCGGGCTCGTGCCGTGGGTGCGCGGACGCCTCGCCGGCTCGCACTCGTAGCTTCCTTCGCCCGCGGCGACACACACTCGCCACGACGGAACCCCTCCGCCGGCAGCGCGAGCGAGCGCCTCAGCCGGTCGTGAGTGCCGCGCCGGTCTCGACGTCGAAGAAGTGGAGTCGCGCGTGGTCGACTGCGAGCTCGACCTCCTCCCCCGCACTCACGGGCCGGCGCGAGTCGATGCGCGCGTTGAAGATTGCCTGCTCCCCGGCGAGGAGCTGCCCCTCGTCCTCGCCCTCCGAGGCCGCCCTCGTCGCCTCTGTCGTCACGCGCCGTGCAGCCACCGGAAAGATCAGGTAACGCTCGTCCCCGAGATCCTCCACGACCTGTGCGGTCACACGCATCCGCGGGAGCGCCGGATCGGTCGAGGAGCCTGCGAGCTCGAAGTCGCTCGGCCGGATGCCGAGGATGACCCTTCGGTGCGCGGCATCCGGCGCAACGCCGTCGCACAGCGGCAACGAGAAGCCGGCAAACGAGACGACCCGCTGCTCAACAGTCGCCTCGACGAGATTCATCGCCGGCGACCCGATGAAGGCGGCGACGAAGAGGTTCACCGGCGCTCGGAACAGGGTCTGGGGGGACTCGCATTGCTGGAGCAGGCCGTCGCGCAGCACCGCCACACGATGGCCGAGCGTCATCGCCTCGACCTGGTCGTGCGTGACGTAGACGGTGGTGACGCGCAGCCGCTCGTGCAGGAGGAGGAGCTCGGAGCGCATCGAGACTCGGAGCTTCGCGTCGAGGTTCGAGAGCGGCTCGTCCATCAGGAAGGCCTGCGGCTCGCGCACCATCGCGCGGCCCATGGCGACACGCTGGCGCTGCCCGCCCGAAAGGGCCACGGGCTTGCGATCGAGAAGCGCGTCGAGACCGAGGATCTGCGCCACTCTCTCGACACGCTGCTTGCGCTCGCCGCGATCCATCTTTCGCAGCTTCAGCCCGAAGCCGAGATTCTCGCGCACGCTCATGTGCGGGTAGAGGGCGTAGTTCTGGAAGACCATCGCCACGTCACGCTGCCGCGGCGCGAGACGCGTTACGTCCCGCTCGCCGATCCGGATCAGCCCGCTCGTGACCTCTTCCAGGCCGGCCAGCATCCGCAGCAGGGTCGACTTCCCGCAACCCGACGGCCCGACGAGGACGACGAACTCGCCGTCGCCGATCGCGAGGTCGATCCCGTCGACCGCACGCACGCCGTTCGGGAAAACCTTTGTGACCCCCTCGAGATCGATTCCGGCCAACGCGCCGCCTACGCCGAGTTGACGACCAGCATCCGCTCCTCTGTCATCTCGCGGATCGCATAACGGACGCCCTCGCGACCGAACCCCGACAGCTTCTCGCCTCCGTAGGGCATGTGGTCGACACGGAACGTGTTGGCGTCGTTCACGATCAATGCGCCGACCTCGATCGCCTCGAACGCGCGCTCGACGATACGGAGGTCGTAGGTGAAGAGGCCGGCCTGGAGGCCGTACGGCGAATCGTCGGCGAGCGCGATCACCTCGTCGACCTCGTCGTAGGGCTCGAGCACGACGATGGGCGCGAACGCCTCGGCGGCGCAGACCGGCAGCTCCCGAGGGACATCCGTCAGGAGCGTCGGCTCGACAATCCGTCCTTCCCGCCCCCCGCCGCAGGCAACGCGCGCTCCGGCGGCCCTCGCCTCCTCGATCAGCGCTACGGCTTTGTCCGCGGCCGCGTCGTCGACGAGGCACCCTACGACGGTCGCGTCGTCGAGCGGATCGCCGGTCGTGAGCCGTCCGATCCGGTCGAGATACAGCTCCGTGAACCGGCCGGCCACCGAGCGTTGGACGTACAGCCGCTGAACCGAGATGCACGCCTGGCCGGCGCGGAGAAAGCCGCCAAAGGAGCAGCGCTCGGCGGCCCACTCGAGGTCGGCGTCCGCGTGGACGATCACGGCCCCGTTGCCGCCGAGCTCGAGCGTCACCCGGGGCGTCCGAGCGATCCGGCGCAGCTTCCACCCGACCTCCGCGCTACCCGTGAAGGAGAGCACCTTGACCCGCTCGTCGACGGCGAGTCTCTCCGCGAGTTGCGTGGCGCAAGGGACGACGCTGACCGCACCGCGAGGAGCCCCGGCCTCAACGAGGATCTCGCCGAGCGAGAGCGCCGAGAGCGGGGTCTTCGTCGCGGGACGGACGACGCAGGGATTCCCGGCGGCGAAGGCCGAGGCCAGCTTGTGCGCGACGAGGAGGAGCGGCGCGTTGTACGGCGTGATCGCGAGCACAGGGCCGACCGGGAACCGCCGCGTGTGAGCGCGCCGCCCGCGGCCGCTGGGCCACGCGTCGATGGGGACGATCTCGCCGACGACGCGGCGCGCCTCCTCCGCCGCGGCCCGAAGGATTTCCGTCGTCCGCCTCACCTCGAGCCGCGTCTCCCAGATGGCGTTTCCCGTCTCGAGCGTCAGCTGCCGCGCGAGCTCCTCGGTGCGACCGGAGACGAGCTCCGCGGCCCGCAGCAAGATCTCGGCGCGCTCGAAGGGTGCGAGGGCCGCAATCGCGCGCCGCTCGGCCGTCGCGATCGCGAGCGCCTCGTCGCAGACGGCCTCGTCGGCGAGCGCGACAGTCGCGACGACGCGGTGGTCGAACGGGAAGATCACCTCCGTCGAGGCGCTTCCTTGCGCCGCTTCGCCCCCGAGGAGGAACGTTCGCCCCGCGGGTGTGCCGGTCGCGTCCGGCGGAGCCGTGATCGTCGCGGCGTCGGCCATCAGCCGCCTAACCTACTACCCCGGGAGTGCGGGCATCAACCACGGCGGCCGTCCTTCTGCTGCTCGAGCGCCGTCCCGAGGATGACCGATCGCAGGTCGGGATCGGCCTGCCACCACCGATCCCACTCGTCGAAGCCGATGTTGATCTGCGCCCGCTGGAGCACCATGTCGTGGTGGAGGTACTCCTCGACGATCAGCGTCAGCACGGGGCTGCGGGTGCGGACCGCACTCGGCTCGCCCCCGCGGGGGATGCGGGCGATCACCGCCTCCTCCGCGTCGGCGACGAGCGTCAGCATCCGGCCGCCGAGGCGCGACGCGACGATCTCCTCGTAGCTGTGCCGCACCCAGGTGCCGGGCGGGAGCACGGCGTCCGCGGAGTAGAGCATCCCGAAGATCCGGACGCCGCGAGCCGCGGCGCCCACGAGCGAGCCGCGCAGGGGCTCGACGTCCTCGGCCCAGAGCGACAGATGGATGCCTACACGCGCCGAGTCGACGAGAGCGCCTGCCGCCTCGCGTACCGCGGCGAGACCGACCACGTTCAGGAACGACTCGGCCGGCTCGAAGCTCCGGAGC
>JBBQDZ010000103.1:0-8591 GCA_038320185.1 Gaiellales bacterium | reverse complement strand
GTCTGGAAGCTCGAGCGGCGCAACCCGGCCGCCGCTGATTTCTTGCGACCCGGCCAGAGGCTGACGATCCCTTGAGGCGTTCGCTTGCGACGCCGACCGAGGCCGTAGCGCCTCTGCCGGCACGGCCGGCTCAACTGACTCGGGCACGTGACCCGGGGTCGGGCCCTGGTTCTGAATCGTCTTCCTGATCCCAGCCCCGGCGGGTGCACGATGCTCCGCTCAACCACCGGCCCGTCCGACCTCGACCAGTTCCGCAGAGGGCGCGGGCGAGACCTCCGCGGGACGCGCCGCCATGATCACGAGCAGCGCGTCGACGACCTTCGGCGCGAACTGCGACCCCCGTCCGCGACGGACCTCCGACAGCGCCTCCGCGAGCGAGCGAGCGGGGGCGTACGGCCGCTCCGACGTCATCGCGTCCCACGCGTCGGCGAGGCCGACGATCGTGGCCTCGATTGGGATCTGGTCCCCGGCGAGGCCGTCGGGGTACCCGCGGCCGTCCCAGCGCTCGTGGTGGTGGCGGATGATCGGCACCGACGGGCGGCGGCGGGCGATATGGCCGACGATCTCGGCGCCATCCTCGCAGTGACGCTTCATGATCTCGAGCTCCTGATCGGTGAGCCTCTCTGCCTTCAGGAGGATCGCATCCGGCAGCCCGAGCTTGCCGATGTCGTGGAAGAGCGCCCCGAAGCGCAGCGCCTCGAGCTGCTGCGGCGGAAGCCGGAGCTCTCGACCGATCGCGGTCGCCAGTTGCTGCACGCGTACCGAGTGGCCTCCCGTGTAGGGATCCTTCGCCTCGACCGTCGCGTTGAGGGTCTCGATCGTCTCGCGTGAGCTCTCCTCGAGCCTGCGGTAGGAATTGGCGAGCTCGCGAGAGCGGCGCCGGAGCATGTCCGTCTGGTTTCGGAGCGTCGACGAGGCGCCGCGCACGAGGAGCGCGAGGGCGGCGTAGAGGCAGAGGAAGACGGCGCTGATCGTCAGCCAGCTCATGCGGCGTCGTCCCGCGATGGAGTGCTCGAGCGAAGCGGCGTTGGCGTAGATCTCGTAGGCGCCGATCGCATGGCTTCCGTCGGTGCTCTCGATCGGCGCGTAGACCTCAAGCAGGTGATCGATCCCGAGACGCTTCTCCGCGGCGTCCTCGCCCGTGCTCGAGAGCCCGTTGATCGATCCGTGCGGTCGGTTACTGCGGAGAACCTCGCCGAGGTCGTCCCCGAGGTCGAAGCGCTTGCCGATCCGCCGCTGTGCCAGGTTCGTCCAGGCAAGTAGGCCGTCCCTTCGCCAGACCTTGACCGAGACGATGCTGCGCTGGCGCCGGACAGCGCCCTGCAGCTGGCGCGAGAGGCTTCGTCGGACGACGACGTGGTCGCCGTTGACCATCGACGCGCGCAGGACGTTGTCGACGTACTCACTGAGGCTTGCGTTTCGGTCGGAGATCGCCTGTGCGCGGAGCGAGTTGCCGAGCAGATGCGCCAAGGTGAGCCCGCCGCCGACGAGGATCAGGGCGCTGGCCGCGAGGAAGATCCGGAGCAGCGTGACTGACCGCTCGGCGGCCGAGCGGAAGCCGCTGGATCTAGCCCCGAACCGCATCAGCTCTCCCGTCGCTTCCTCATCGGCCATGCCGTGCTCGACCTTGATCGGCGCGGAGCGGCAGAGAGTGGGAGACAGGAGACCGAAACTACAATCGAGCCCGTGGATCTCGACATCGTCTTTCTCGGCACGTCCGGGTCGATGCCGACGGCCAATCGCGCCCCGACCGCGACCCTCGTGCGCCGCGGCGGCGACCGCTTGCTCTTCGACTGCGCCGAAGGCACCCAGCGCCAGCTCCTGCGCTCGACCGTGGGTCTCGCCGAGCTGCGCGAGGTCTTCCTGACGCATTACCACGCCGACCACTACCTCGGTCTGCCGGGGCTGCTGAAGACCTTCGCGCTCCGCGGCCGCGAGCTGCCGATCACGATCTACGGCCCGCCCGGTCTGCGCGAGCTGTTCGGGACGCTGCGACGGATCTTCGGCCGCCTGACCTACCCGTTCGAGCTCGTCGAGCTGCGCCCGGGCGAGGTACTCGACCGGGGCGATCACCGCCTCGAGGTTTTCGGCGTCGTCCACCGCGTTTCGGCGATTGGCTATGCGCTCGTGGAAGCGCCTCGGCCCGGCCGCTTCGACCTCGAGGCCGCGAAGACCCTGGGTGTGCCGGCGGGGCCGCTCTTCGGGCAGCTGCAGCGAGGCGAGCCGGTTCACCTGTCCGACGGCCGGACGATCCAGCCCGATTCCGTGCTCGGGCCGTCGCGTGGCGGCCGGAAGGTCGTCCTCACCGGCGACACGGCCCCCTCGGCGGTCGTGCGGGAGGCCGCCCGGGGAGCCGATGTGCTCGTGCACGAGGCGACCTTCTGCGAGGAGGAGCGCGAGCGGGCGCGCGAGACCTCCCACTCGACCGCGCTCGAGGCGGCCGAGCTCGCGCGGGAGGCGGAGGTCGGCCTCCTCGCCCTGACGCACCTCTCGAATCGTTACTTCGGCCCCGAGGCGGCCCGCGAAGCCCGTACCATCTTCCCGGAGACTGTGGTGCCCAAGGATTTCGATGTCATCGAGGTTCCGTTCCCCGAGCGCGGCGCACCGAGGCGGATCAAGGGTGGCGCCCTCGAGCCCCGACCCGAGCGGGTGCCGGAGCCGGCCGCATGACGGAGCTCGTCCAGGTCGCGCTCGCCGAGGGCGTCGTCGAGGGCGAAGAGATCCTGGCGATCCTCCGGCAGGCGGGCATCGACGCGCAGGTCGAGGTTGCGGTCGAGCACCATCCGCGCGAGGTGGAGGACGTCCCGCAGAAGATCCTCGTTCCGGAGTCGCAGCTCGAGGCCGCCCAGCACGCGATCGAGTCGATGACCGACCCGGATGAGCTCGTCTCCGACGCCTGATTTCGGGGTCCGCGCAGCCTACGACGAACGGCATCCGCCCAGGGGTCTCGAGGAGGAGCTCGTGCGGCTCGGCGAATAACCGGCCGGCGCGTCCTCGATGTCGGCTGCGGGACGGGCAGGTTCGTCGCAGCCTTGGTGCAGCGCTTCGGCTGCGAGGCTTGCGGCGTCGGTCCGGAGCCCCGCATGCTCGCCGTCGCCGCCGCCGCGGGGGCGAGCGCGCCCACTTCACGGCCAGCTTCGCCGAGCGGCTGCCGTTCCCGGGTGGGGCCTTCGAGCGGGTGACGATGGTCCTCATGGCACACCTCATCGACCGGCCGCGGAGCTTCTCGGAGGGCGCGCGTGTGCTGGAGCCAGGTGGCCGCCTCGTCCTCGCCAGCTTCGATCCGAGCGCCTTCGGTCGGTACTGGTTGAACGAGTTCTTCCCGTCCATGCTCGCCGCCGACCTGGCGCGCTTCCCCGCGCAAGCCCAGCTGGAGGGCGAGCTGCGCGCGGCGGGATTCGTCGAGGTGCACCTGAACCGATTCGCGGCCCCGCGCGAGCTGACGCGCCACGAGGCTCTCGAGCGGATCCGGACCCGCGTCAGCGCAACCTTCGACCTCGTCCCCGAGGAGGAGTATCTCGCGGGGCTGGAGAAGGTCGAGCACGAGTTGGGCGCGTGCGTGACCGACGGGTACGAGATGCTTCTCGCGGTGGCCTCGACATGAGATGGCTTGCATTCCCCCTCGCAGTTCTCGCCCTCGCCGCGCCCTCGCTGGCGCGCGCGGCGACGAGGACCTACTCGACGCGCGCCCTGCACCAGGTGATTCCGGACGGCGGCTCGGTCGAGCGGGGCATCGTCGTCCGCGACCGAGGACCGATCTCGCGCGTTGCCGTCTCGGTGCGGATCCAGCACCCGGCCGACGGCGAGCTGACGCTGTCGCTGATCAGCCCGGCCGGCCGCACCATCCTCCTCAGCGCTCGCCGCGGCGACGACGGGGCCAACTTCGGTACGGGTGCCGGTTGCGGGGGCGGGCTGACCGTGTTCGACAGCGACTACGGCGACCCGATCGCGAAGGGTACGGCGCCGTTCGACGATCTCGCGTACGAGCCGGAGCAGAAGCTCTCCAGTCTGAATGGCGAGACCGCGTTCGGGAAGTGGCGCCTGCGCGTCGCGGACGCCCTGAGCGGAAACACCGGCGTGCTGCGCTGCGCGAAGCTCGAGATCAGCCGCAACGTCGTCGAGACGCGCCGCGTTCGGAAGGGCGCGGTCGCGGCCGAGCTCGCCTTCCGCGAGCGCTCGTACGTCGTCGGCGACGTTCATCTGCGGATCAGGCGCGCCGGGCGGCTCGTACTCGATACGCCTCTGGCCCGCGTCAACTGCCGCGGCTGCCCGAACAACGGGCTGCGGCTGAACCTTCAGAGCACGCCGATCACGATCCGCGACCTCGACGGCGACCGAGAGCCTGAAGTGCTCTACGACCTGTACACCGGAGGAGCCCACTGCTGCTCGTACACGCTGATCTTCCGCTACCTCCCCGCGTCGCGCCGGTACGTGCGCACCCTGGGCTACTGGGGGAACGCCGGCTATCGGCTCGCAGATCTGGACAAGGACGGCAAGCCGGAGCTCGTCAGTTCCGACGATCGCTTCGCCTACGCCTTCGCCGCGTATGTCTTCAGCGCCGAACCGCCGCAGATCTGGCGGCTCGCGGGCGGGCAGCTCGAGGACGTGACGCGGTTGTTCCCGAAGGTGATCGCCGCCGACGCGGCCGAAGACTGGCGCACGTACTCGAAGTACCGCTCGGACCGGAGCGCCGACGTCCGCGGCGTCATCGCTGCCTACGTCGCCGACCAGTTCCTCCTCGGCCGACCGGAGGAAGGATGGCGCCGGCTCGACCTCGCCTACCGTCGTGGCGACCTGAGCCGCGGTGACGACATCTGGCCGCGCGGCAAGGCCTACCTCAAGGCGCTGCGTCAGTTCCTCGTGGCAAACGGTTACTCTCCCTGAACGTGGCGGCGGCGAACGGCGGCGAGCGGCTGGAGCGGCTCGCTGAGCTGCTCGTCCACGTGGGGGCCAACGTCCAGCCCGGACAGATCGTCTCGGTGTCATCCGAGCTCGGCAAGGAGGAGCTCACCCGGGCGATCGCCGCGAGCGCCTACCGCGCGGGCGCCCGCTTCGTCGACGTCGTTTACTACGACCCGTTCGTCAAGCGGGCGCGCGTCGAACACGCGCCCGCGGACACGCTCGACTTCGTGCCATCCTGGTACGGGGGGCGGCTGCTCGAGCTTGGGCGGGAGCGCGGTGCCCGCGTCTCGCTGAGCGGCCCAGTACATCCCGACGCGCTCGATGGCCTCGATCCCGCGCGCGCCGGGCGCGACCGCCTGCCCTGGCTCCCGGAGGTGCTGACGCTGATCGACGAGCGCTCGACCAACTGGACGATCGGCCCGGCGCCGACGCCGGAGTGGTCCGCCATCGCGTACCCCGATCTCTCCGCCGACGAGGCATACGAGCGTCTCTGGAGCGAGATCGTCCAGGTGTGCCGCCTCGACGAAGACGATCCGCTCGAGGCCTGGCGGGCGCGGCTCGCGACTCTCGGGGACGCCGCCGCGAGGCTCACCGAGCGTCGCTTCGATGCCCTCCACTTCGAGGGACCGGGCACCGACCTCACCGTCGGCCTCTTCCCGAGCGGGACCTGGACGACCGCTGAGTTCACGCGCGTGGATGGCCTGCGGCACATAGCCAATCTCCCGACCGAGGAGGTCTTCGCGTCGCCCGACCCGCAGCGGGCGGACGGGGTCGTCCGCTCGACGAAGCCGCTCGTTCTCTCCGGCGGCACGATCGTTCGCGAGCTCCGTATGCGCTTCGAGGGCGGGAGGGCGGTCGAGATCGAGGCCGAGACGGCGGCCGAGGTGATGCGCGAGCGCTGCGCTGCGGACGAGGGTGCGGCCCGGCTCGGCGAGGTCGCGCTCGTCGACCGGGAGGGCCGGATCGGCCGGCTCGGAACCGTGTTCTACGACACGCTCCTCGACGAGAACGCGGCCAGCCACCTCGCGGTCGGCAACGGCTTCGACTTCGGCCTCGACCAGGCGGACGCTGCGCGCCGGAACCGCAGCGCGATCCACATCGACTTCATGGTCGGCGGCGACGACGTCGACGTGACCGGGCTGACGCGCGAGGGGGAGCGGGTGCCCGTCCTGCGCGGCGGCTCCTGGCAGATCTAGATGATTGATCGAAAGAGCCGATCAATCATCTAACGAGCGCGCTTCGCGCGCTGCTTCGGGAGTCGGTGCGCCCCGAGCATCTTCACCGTCTCCAAGCGATCGATCGATGTGCTTAATGCCTTGCCTCCCTTACGAGGCCATCGGCCCTGGCCCAGAACGCGCGCCGAGCCTCGGGTGAGGTTCTGAAGACGGAGAGGTGGTCGGCGACGAAGCCGGCGACCGACTGCACGAGGACCGCATGCACTTGGGAAGCCGGGACTGCGGCGGTCTGGAGGCGCTGCAGCAGCTCGCGGGCCCCCTCTCGATTGTCGTGGTCGCCGACGAGGATCACCACCCGCGTCTTGCGGTCGAGCGAACGCAGATCGATGCGCTCCTCGGCGGCAGGGTTCACCTGTCCCGGGAAGATGCTCATGACCGCGGCCGGCGGTTTGCCGAAGGCGGGCGCGACCGCCGTGTACTCGACGGCGAGCCGACCTCCGCGGGAGTAGCCGACGACGACCGACGGCAGGTCGGGGTTGCCGAGCCGCCGCCGAGCCGCGCCCACGGCTGCCGTCGTATGCCTGATCGCGCCGAACGAGCCCGGCGAGATCTCGTACCGCGGATAGACGACGGCATCCCCCTGGCGCGCGAGATGAAGGAGCCAGGGCCGGTGGTTCACGGGCGTCAACTCGCTGGTCGCGAGCCCGTGCACCCAGACGACGATCGCGCTCGGCGGCCCGGCCGGACGGAACAGCCAGTACTGGTCGGCGCCGCGTCCGAACGGCCCCTCCTCGTGCGCGGTTGGCTTCTTCGCGGCCCGGTGCGCCGTGCTGCCGCACCCCGTGAGCGGGAGCGCCGCGAGAGCGACGAGGAGCATGACGAGTCGCATCGGAGGGTTAGACGTCGGCCCGCGGCATCTGTCAGTGCCCTCGTCCGATCGGCTCGGTACCATGCGACGACCTTTAAGCCGGTCCAGCGAGGCCGGAAAGGAGCATCGATGACGTCTTCCGTACGCCCTTCCTCGAGCTTGTGCGCGCCCTGAGCAGGGTCGGTGTCTCGACCGGACGGGTGCTTCTGGACTTCCAGGCGCTCGAGCGGACGCTTTCGCGGATCGCGCACGAGATCATCGAGCGCCACGCCGACCTCGCCAAGGTCGCGCTCGTCGGCATCCACACGCGCGGGGTCCCGCTCGCGCAGCGGCTTCGTCGTCTCGTCGAGGAGCGCGCCGGTCTCGAGCTGCCGCTCGGAAGCGTCGACATCACCTTCTACCGCGATGACGTCCAGGTTCGAGGGCGCGAGGCACCACTGCACCCGCAGCCGCTCGTCCGCGAGACGAAGCTCGACTTCGCTCTCGAAGGGCTCACCTGCATCCTCGTCGACGACGTCCTCTACACCGGCCGGACGATCAGGGCAGCGATCGACGCCCTCTTCGACTACGGCCGTCCTGCGCGAGTCGAGCTCGCCGTCCTTGTCGACCGCGGCCATCGCGAGCTTCCCATCCGCCCCGACTACGTCGGAAAGAATCTGCCGACCGCCCGCGAGGAGCGCATCCACGTCCAGCTCGTTGAGGTCGACGAGGTCGACCGCGTTCTGCTCGTCACTCCCGAGGAGGCCTATGCCTGAGCTGCGTGTGATGCGGGAGGACCTCCCGCCGAAGCGGCCGGCCGCGCGCCGGCACCTGCTGTCGATCTCCGATCTCGAACGGGACGACGTCGAGCGGCTGCTTGGCACCGCCCGCAGCTTCTCGCGCTCACTCGAGCGTGAGCTGAAGAAGCTGCCGACGCTGCGGGGACGGACGATCGTCAACGTCTTCTACGAATCCTCGACACGGACCTCGTCGAGCTTCGAGCTCGCCGCGAAGCGGCTCTCGGCCGACACGATGTCGATCAAGGCGGCGGGCTCCGCCGTTGACAAAGGGGAGTCTCTGAAGGACACCGCGCTCACGCTCAGCGCGTACGACCCTGACGTGATCGTCATCCGGCACCCGCAAATCGGCGCGCCGCAGCTCGTCGCCCGCTTCACCGACGCGCACGTCGTCAACGCGGGCGACGGGAAGCACCAGCATCCGACCCAGGCGCTCCTCGACCTCTACACGATCCGGGAGGAGCTCGGGCGGATCGAGGGCCTCCACGTCGCGATCGTCGGAGACGTGCTCCACTCGCGGGTCGCCCGGTCGAACGTCCAGGCGCTGCTCCTGATGGGCGCACGCGTCACCCTCGTGGGACCCCCGCCGCTCCTGCCGCGGAGGATCGAGGCGATGGGCTGTGAGACGACGAGCGACATCGGCGCGATCGGAGCCGCGGACGTCGTCTATGTGCTTCGCATGCAGCGCGAGCGGATGCAGGAGGGGGCGAACTACGTGCCGAGCCTGCGGGAGTACACGGCGCGCTGGGGCGTGACGCCCGAGCGCCTGCGTCCCGGCCAGAAGGTGATGCACCCCGGCCCGATGAACCGCGGCGTCGAGATCGACCCGCGGGTCGCGGATGCGGCCGACGCGCTGATCGAGACACAGGT
>JBBQDZ010000102.1:0-8597 GCA_038320185.1 Gaiellales bacterium | reverse complement strand
CGGTGCCGACACGGTCGCGAGCGTCTCGCGCGTGCCGTACCACTTCGGTGCCGAGAAGCAGCTGCGCCTCGGTCCCGGCGGCTCCCTCTCCGCGCGAGACGGCCGCCACCCGCGGGAGCTGACGCACCGCCGCCAGGACGTCGCCGCGTCGTACGCGTTCAACGGGCTCGTCTACGCCTGCCGCACCGCCTTGTTGGAGCGGGAGGAGCCGACGTTGTGGGGCGACCGCGTGCTCGGATACGAGGTCGAGCCGATCTACGCCTTCGATCTGGACGAGCCTGAGGACTGGGCCCCCGCCGAGGCGCGGATGCGCGAGCTGCTCGAGATCGAGGCACGCTGAGCGAGGAGCTCCGCATCGGCCGTGTCACGATCGGGGAGGGTCGTCCCGTCGCCGTCATCGCCGAGTGCGCCTGCGAGCACCTCGGAAACCTCGAGACGGCGTTCGAGATGGTCCGGGCGGCAAAGGAAGCCGGCGCCGACGTCGTCAAGTTCCAGCTCCACCTCCCCGAGGAGATGATCCCCGGCTCGATCGAGTTCTGGGGCGGCTCGATGGACGACGTACTCGAGCGCTGGAACATCGGCGTCGGCGGGCAGGCGCGGCTGAAGGCCTACTGCGACGAGATCGGGATCCAGTACCTCTGCACACCCTTCTCGGCCGCCGCCGCGGAGCAACTCGAGGAGATCCTCGTGGACGGCTACAAGACCGGTTCCGGTGAGATGACGAACCTGCCGATGCTGCGCCACATCGCCCGCACCGGCAAGCCGATGATCGTCTCCACCGGCATGGCCACCGTGGACGAGATCGCCGCGACGGTCGAGGCACTCAGAGAAGAGGGCGCCGACTTCATGCTCATGAACTGCACCTCCGCCTACCCGCCCCGCTACGACCAGCTCCACCTGCGCTTCATCCCACGGATGCGCGAGCTCTTCGGCACCCTCGTCGGGCATTCCGACCATACGCCCGAGCTGCCGAGCGCGATCGCCGCCGTCGCCCTCGGTGCGGTGGCGATCGAGAAACACTTCACGCTCGACCGGCAGCGCGGCGGGCCCGACCGGCACGTCTCGCTCGAGCCGGAGGAGCTGCAGGCGCTCGTGACGGCGATCCGGAGCGTCGAGGCCGCACTCGGCGAGGAGAAGGAGCTCTACCCGGAGGAGGAGGTCGTTCGCGCGTGGGCCCACCACGGCGTGGCGGCGATTCGGGACATCGAGGCGGGAAGCGTGATCGGCGCGAAGGACGTCGCGGTCAAGCGCCCCTGCCGGGGGATCCCGGCGCGACACCTGGACGAGGTCGTCGGCCGTGTCGCTGCTCGCGCCGTCGCGCGTGACACGCCCGTCCAGTGGACGGATCTCGCAGGCGGCTGAGTGCTGCCTGTGCCCTCGCACGGCTGTCTCATCGGGTCGAGGCTGCGGCGAGCGGCAGGTCGTTCGTGTCGAGGCGCGGCAGCTCGAGCGGATGCTCTTCCGGCCCGGCAAGCTCGGGCTCCACGGTGAAAGCGAGACCGCAGTGCGCCTCCTCGAGCAGGCGAAGCGTCGTCGCGCACCGACTCCCGTAGGGGTAGCTCATCGTCCAGCCGGCGGGTGCCGAGCCCAGCACAGAGGCAAGGAACGCGACCGTCCGCTCGATCTCGACCCGCTGCTCGCCCTCGGGCAGGAGTCCCAGCCGGCGGTGCCTATCGCCGTGGCCCGCGACGTCGAACCCCTGGTCGGCCAGGCGCCGGACATCCTCGAGCGAGAGGTAAAGCGCCTCCGCAAACGCGAGCTCGTCAGTGGTGACGAGCTCGCCGAAGAGCTCGTCGAGGACGATCTGTCGGACCGGGTCGGGGAGCCCGTCCTGGAGGAGGCGCTTGATGAGCACCGTCTCCGGAGGATCGAACCGGTTCGGTCTCGCATACGCCGCCCGCAATCTCTCGCTCGGCGGGATCTCTTGGTCGCTCCGCAGGCGATCGACGAGTGCCAGCACGCGGGCCGCCAAGGCGTCGTGATCCGGGCTGACCGCCAGCAGGAACTGCAGCTTGTGCACGTCGAGCAGCGTCCGCGCGAGGACGGTGCTCGCCGGGACGCAGAAGCATCCCGGCAGGCCACGGCGAAGGAGCTCGGGCGCGACGACGTCCCGGTGGTCGGTCAGTCCGTCGTCGAAGGTCAGGAGAATCGCGTTCTCGGGAAGCGCCGCCCCCTCACGATAGGCGGCATGCACCTCTGCGCACGAGACCGCCGTGTAGGTGCGCTCGACGTGGTCGAGCTGTCCGTGGAACTCCGCGGGCAAGCGCGCCTTGATCCCGGGGAAAGGCGTCCGCTCGACGTCGCGGACGTAGTGGTACATGACGATCGTGAGCGCCACGGCCCCGTGGTTACGGCTGCGACAGCTCGAACACGGCGACGAAGGCCGAGCTGAGCGCGAGCCCGGCCGGCGATTCGGCGAGTGAGCGCTGCCAGGCGAGCGCGAGCTGGTTGTAGACGCGCGGCGCGAGTCGCTCGAGCGCGGGTGGAAGCGGGTGCGGGTGAAGCGCGAGCATGGCGACCTCCTCGAAGCCCGCCGCCCGGGCCGCGCGGGAAAGCTCGGCGGGCGTGTGCTGGCGCCGGTCGGCGCGGAAGGAGCGAGGATGATCGAGGAGCTCCGGCGCCTGCTCGAGCGCGTCGAGGTCGGCCGCTTCCGCGAGTCTGCCCGCACGCGCCGCCAGCTCGCGCGCGAGCGCGAGCAGGCCGTCGGCGCTCGTCGCGCGCAGCCGCGACGAGAGCTCCTCGAGCAGTGCGCCCGCCTCGCCTCCCTCGAGCTCGCGTGCGGTGTACTCGTTGGCGCTGTAGAGGCTGTAGAGCCGGTTTCGGCAGGAGACGGCGAGCCGTCCGCCGGGACGCAGGAGCCGCCGCGCCGGCCCGAAGAAGTCGGAGTCCGAGGGCAGGTACTCGATCAGGCCCATTGCGGTCAGGCAGTCGAAGGCGCCCTCGGGGAGTCTGGAATCGTCGATCGACGCCTGCACGAGCGTCAGACGCCCTGCGACCTCGGGCTCGAGCGAAGAGCGAAGCGCCTCGGCCTCCGCGATCATTCCGGGCGCCACGTCGACCCCCGTTACCCGATAGCCGAGCCGGGCAGCTAGCGCGCAGAGCTGGCCGCCGCCGCAGCCGAGGTCGACGAGGGCAGCCTCGGGGCCAAGCGCGCCGGCGACCGCGTCGAGCGCGAGCCGCAGTCGTTCCTGCCCCACCGGGAAGGCGGGCGGGACGTCGCCCTCCGCGTAGGCCCCCTCGAGCCATTCGTGGGCGTGCCGGTCGAAGTAGTCGCGAACGTAGTCGCTCAGACGCGCTCGACCTCCCGTGCGAGCGGTGGGAGCATCGCCTCCGCCGGCTCGCGCAGGTAGTCGAGCTGCGAACGATCCCGCGCCCACTCGGCAAAGCGCCGGAGATCGTCCGCGCGCTCCACCTCCTCCCGGGTACGGAGCGTCAGCTCCAGGTTGACGGCGAGCGGATGCTGCGTGCGGATCGCGTCGAGGTCCATGTACGAGTCTCGGAAGCTCGTGAACAGGAACGGGCGCAGGTGGAAGATCCCGTACGCGTGCTTCTTCGCGAGCTCGGTCTCCTCGGCGGAGAGGCGAGGCAGCTCGTGGATTCGCGCGAGGCGCTCGAGGTACTCCTCCCTGGTCGAGGAGTCGACCGTGAAGCCGAGCCCCGAATAGCGGCCCGTTCCGGCCGTCAGCACCGGAACGCCGAAGCACGGCAGCTCGATCCCGACGGTGCCGCGGATGGTGATGCCCGCGTCGATCGCCGAGAAGAGCGAGAAGGTGTTCACCTCCGTGTCCGGCGCCATCAGCTTCACGTGGTTCGGGAGCCTGCCGATGGCCTCTCGAAGGGCGTCCTCGTCGTTCGACCGCGACGCGCCCTTCGACAGGTTGGCCGGATGAAGCTTGACGAGCCAGTTGACCTCCGGGTTCTCGCAGGCCGCCTTGACGGTCTCGACGAACCAGGTCTCCTGGTCGGAGAAGAGGTCGTCGCCGAAGAAGAGGTTCGCGTCCCACAGGATGTGCGAGAACAGAACCACCGTCTTGCGGTCCGGGTCGAGCCCGTGACGCGCGCGGATCTCGTCTGCGGAGAGGAGCCGCTTGCCCTCCTGCAGCCCGGCATCCGGATGCTTGTGGCCGCTCGCGTAGCGGGCCTCGAACTCGCTCCGAAGAACGCGCTCGTGCTCCTCGGTCCACGGCATCTCCCGTACCCGCCGCCAGCTCTCGGGCGCAAGTGAGGTCGGGTGGACTCTGCGGGTCTCCTCCGTGTAGCGCTTCAGGATGAGCGCGTTGCGCCAGTGCATGCCGGCCGCGAGGAAGTTGACCACGTTCGCCCCGCGCCGAAGTGCGACGTCGTAGATCGAGCCGAAGCCGGCGTAGCCTTTCTCGATGAAGAGGACGAGCTCCGGTTGCACCTGCTCGTGCAGGCGCTCGGCCGCGAGGACACTCCGCAGCGAGTGGTGGAGAACCTCCTCGAGCGCCGATCTGACGCCGGGATCGTCCAGCCGGATTCGGCCGGCGAAGAAACGCCGAGAGAGACTCGAAAGCGTCTGCTGCCCCACGCGGGCACCGCGGAACTCGAGTTCCTTCAGCGACTGGATCGAGACCGATCCGGCGAGGAAGCGCGCCGCTGCGCGATCGGCCTCGACCGCACCTTGCGGCGAGAGGAACTCGTCCGGATGCAGGAACTCCTCCAGCCCGAACGCGCGGAAGTAGCGCTCGGCCCAGCGGGAATGGGGCATCGTGAGCATGAGCGGGCGGTAGCCGTCGAGCTGGAGCGCCTTCCCGAGCACAGCCTCCTGCTTCACCTGCGCGAGGTTGTCGGTGAGGCTGACGAAGAGGGCGGTCTCGCCCGTCGATCGGCGTGGGCGGGCGCTGCGGAGGGCCGGAGAGGCCTTGCGCTTGAGCTCGAGCAGGTCGCGGGCGACCAGTGCCTGCCGCTGGACGTGGCGGGGGTCACGTACGAGGCGGCGCGCGGCGCGAAGGAGGCGCGCGGAGCTCACGGGTCGAACGGCTCGTAGGCGAGCTCGAGGTCGACCAACCGGTTCTCGTCGTCGACGACCGGCAGCACCGTCACGTGCTCGGCGTGCGGGAGGTGCCGCCGCTTGGCGGGGTCGGTCTCGCTCGTGACGTGCGGGTTCAGCTGCATGATCTCGGTGACCGGCGCGATCGGGAGCATGTCTCGCAGGAAGGCGCGCCGGAGGTCGCCGTCGGACACGGTTCCGAGCACCCGCCGCTCCTCGTCCACGACGACAACGACCCGGTGCTTGTTGCGCTCGATCTTCTCCATCGCGGTCCGCAGCGTGTCCGTCGGGGTGACCGTGTAGAGGGCGAGATGCGCCATCAGTAGGCGATCTGCTTGCGAAGCAGCCGCTCGTCAAGGCGGACCGTCTTGAGGAAGTCGACGATGCGCTCCGAGACCCGGCCGTCCGAGACGTAGGGGCTCGACCCGTTCCGAAGCTCCGCGCGAAACTCGGGTGCGAGCGCCCGCCTGATTGCGTTGGCGATCGCCCCGCGCTCGTGCGGTGCGTCGATCACGTTGCCACCCCTGGCGCGGTCCCGCTGCCGGGCGCCGACGTTCACGGCTGGGAGCCCGACCGCGGGTGCTTCGATGACGCCGCTCGAGGAGTTGCCGACGAGCACGCTCGCGACTCGCATGAGACCTCCGTAGTCGCGGCGTGGAACGTTTCGCTCCACCCGCATGAACGGGCGATGGTAACGCTCGATGATCAGCCGGAGCTCGCTCGAGCCCGCGTCGGTGTTCGGGAAGATCACGAGCGTCTGGTGGCGGAGCTCACACACGGCCTCGAGCGTCTCCTGCATCTGCTCGACGCTCTCTCCGAACTCCTCGGTGACCGGATGCTGGAGGACGAGCAGAAGCGGCTGCGACAGGTCCAGGTGGTAGCGCCCCGCGAGCTCCTCCGGCGGAGTCACTTCGCCCCGGACGAGCTCGTCGAGCTGCGGCGCGCCGAGCTCCTGGATCCGCCACTCCTCCTCGCCCATCCGGCGCAGGCGCTCGGCGGCGTCCGGGCCGGAGGCGAAGTGGATGTGGGCGAAGCGGGTGATCGCGTGGCGCGTCACGCCGTCGATGTTCCCTGAGCGCTCGCCCGCCTGGATGTGGGCGACGGGGATGTTCATGTGGGCACCGGCCATGGCGGCCATGAGCGAGTCTCCCCGGTCGCCCAGCACGAGGACGATGTCCGGCCGCAGGCGTACGAACGCGTCGGCGAGGCCGAGCAGCAGGACTCCGAGCGACTTCACCATCGTCGCGGGCGTGTAGCCGTCGAGCGTCATGTAGATGCGGTCGGTGATGTTCAGCGCGTCGCGCTCGATCTCCTCGACGGAATAACCGAAGTCGGGCAGCAGGTGCTGGTTCGTGACGAGGAGCGAGTAGTGGAGGTCGGGGTCGGCCTCGATCAGCTTCGCGATCGGACGGAAGTAGCCGTACGAAGAGCGGGCCTCGGTGAGGATCGCGATGTGCCTCATGGCGTCTTGACGAGCGGGCGCGAGTGCGCGAGCGCCTCCAGACGATCGATGATAGGCGCGGCAGCGGCGGGCGGAGCAAAGCATTCCTCGTAGGTGCGCCGGCCGCCCTTCTCGAGCCGGCGGCGAAGGGCCGGATCGCGGACGAGGCGCGCAATCTCGCGCGCGAGCTCGACGCCGCTCCCGCCGAGGAGCGCGTTCTGCTCGTGGCGAACCTCCGGAAGGTTCACCGCCTCGGCCTCGTGAGCCACGACGGGGCAGCCGTAGGACCAGGCGACGATGATGCGCACGCGCTTGCCGAGGACGAAAGGCGTGGGTACGAGCTGCAGCGTCGCGCGGCGGAACTCGTCGTCGGCGGGCTCGATCCGCCCGGTCAGCTCGACTGTTCGGCGTGGGAGCAGGCGGGCCAGGTCCGGCGGCGGCTCGCCCTCGCCGACGACGCGGACGACGAAGTCGCCGTCCAGCTCCTCCTCGAGGGCGGGCAGGATCTCGCGCGCGAAGAGTCGCAGACCCGCGCTCGTCGAGGTCGCTCCGAGATTGCTCGGGCCGAGCAGGATCGTCGGCCGCCCGGGCGTGTCGGGCCGCGTTTCGCGCCATTCCTCGCTGCCGTAGTCGACGATCGGCGCGCGCAGGTACTCGCAGCCCGCGGCGCCGCTCCGCCGCAACCAGGCTGCCGTCGCGGCCTGGAAGCTGCCGCTTGCCTGGCAGGCGTCCAGCAGCTCCACCATCGCTCGCCTGCTCGGACGCAGTCCGCGGAGCGTCTCGAGCGTCCAGGCGACGTAGGCTCGCGTGCGCGTCGGCCGCGTCTGCTGCCAGCGGCGCAGGTTCGGGAGGTGCCAGAGGTCGTCCACAACCCCGAGCCGCGGAGCGGGCGAGACGCCCTGGGTCGCCTCGAGGGTGTCCCAGTGGTAGACGAAGAGCACGTCCGGCGCGAGCCGATCCAGAGCGGTGCGCATCTGGGCGCGAGCGCCTTCGGCTCCGAAGATGCCGTGGAGCGCCGGGATGTCGAGGACGACGAGCCCCGGCCCGAGCGCCTGCTCGCGCTCGGCGCCGACGAAGGGGTCCGACGGGTAGCGGAGCGCGACCGCGCTGACGCGATGCCCGCGCCGGCGAAGCTCCTGCAGGAGCGCCCAGCAGGTCATGGGGCCGCCGTTCGAGCTCGGCTGCGGCAGCCCGTGTGCCACCAGGGCGACGTGCATTCCCTACCGAGCCGCGGCCGGTGCGTAGCGCGCAAACTCGCCGAAGATGTCGTCCAGCCCCATCGTCAGCTCCCACGAGGGGTAGTCGGTGCGAAACCGGCGGAGGTCGCTGATGTAGCAGACATGGTCGCCGCGCCGCGGGTCCTCGAGGTACGCGGAGTCGAGGCGCCGGCCGTAGAGCTCCTCGAAGCGCCCGATCGCCTCGAGCATCGAGACGCTGTTGCCGCGCCCGCCGCCGAGGTTGTACACGGCGGCCGGCCGCGGCGCCTCCGCGAATGCCATGATCGCGCCGCAAACGTCGGCGGAGTGAATGTTGTCGCGCACCTGCTTCCCTTGGTGCCCGTAGATGCGGTAGGCGAGGCCCTCGCGAACGGCTCGCCCGAGGTAGGCGAGGAAGCCGTGCAGCTCCGCGCCCGAATGGTGCGCGCCGGTGAGGCAACCGCCGCGAAAGCACGCCGTCGGCATCCCGAAGTAGCGCCCGTACTCCTGCACGAGGACGTCGGCGGCGACCTTCGAGGCTCCGAAGAGGCTGTGGGTGGTGGCGTCGATCCGCATCGTCTCGTCGATGCCCTCGAAGTGCGCGGGATCCGCATAGTCGAAGCGCGTCTCGAGCTCCACGAGCGGCAGCTCGTTCGGCGCATCGCCGTAGACCTTGTTCGTGGAGAGGAAGACGAAGGGCGCCTCCGGCGCGTGCCGACGCGCCGCCTCCAGCAGGTTGAGCGTCCCGACAGCGTTCACGTCGAAGTCGTCGAATGGTCGCGAGGCCGCGAGGTCGTGCGAGGGCTGCGCCGCGCAGTGGACGATGAGCCGGGGCCGCGTCTCGCGGATGAGCCGCTCGACTCCGTCGCGGTCGCGGACGTCGAGGTCGTGGTGCTCAAAGCGGCTCGTCGTCTCGAGCAGGCGCTCCAGGTTCCACGTCGTGTCCCCG
>JBBQDZ010000101.1:0-8707 GCA_038320185.1 Gaiellales bacterium | reverse complement strand
TCCTCCTTGCGCGGGACGTTCTGACCGGTGTAGCGCTCGCGCGGCGGCGCCTCGACGGCAGGTGCCTCGGTCGCGGTCTCTGTCGTACTCGAACGTGGGGAAACCCATGGTTCCCCCACGAGCCCCCTCCTTCCCTCGCAGTGACCTGTCGTGCCGAGCTGCGGCTCCCGCCGGGCAGAGCCCGGGTCCGCCGGCGGATCGGCTACGACTCCGCGGGCCGTCATTGCGAGAACGCACTCCGCGCCGCGGCCTTAACTGCTTCGACGATGTTCACGTAACCGGTGCAGCGGCAGATGTTTCCCTGGATGGCGCGGCGGATCTCGGTCTCCGTCGGCTCCGGGTTCGCGTCGAGCAGATGCTTCGCGCTCATCAGCATCCCGGGCGTGCAATAGCCGCACTGGAGCGCGTGGTGGGCGCTGAAGGCCTGCTGGAGAGGGTGAAGCTCCTCCTCGCCGGCGAGGCTCTCGACCGTCTCGATCGACGCGCCGTCGGCCTGGATCGCGAGCAGCATGCAGCTCTTGATCGGGGCGCCGTCGTAGATGACGGTGCAGGCGCCGCAGTTGCCGGTGTCGCAGCCGACGTGCGTGCCGGTGAGCTCGAGGTCGTCGCGCAGAAAGTGGACGAGCAGGCGGCGCGCCTCGACCTCCCGCTCGTACTCCGTGCCGTTGACCCTGACGGAGACACTCGCGCTCGCGACGGGCGGGCTCACTGGGTCTCCTTCGCCGAGGCGACCGCTCGCACGGCCAGCACCTCGGAGAGGTGCCGGCGGTAGTCGGCGGATGCGTGGACGTCGGAGGGCGGGTCGAGGTCGGCAGCGCGCACGGCTTCGCGCACCGCAGCCTCGTCGGCCGAGGCCGGCCTCACCGTCACCGGAACGGCTGCGACGCACCCGATCACGACGCGGGCTTCGCCGTTCACGCTCGCCGCGGCGCTGACGATGCAGGTACCTTCCTTGCCGATCGTCACGGAGGAGAAGCCGTCGCCGCCCGTCGCCGCCGGCACGATGATCCGAGTAAGCAGCTCGCCCGGGCCCGCCGCCGTGAAGTAGACGCCGAGGAAGAACTCCGACGCGGGAACGACGCGCTCCCCGTCCTGGCCGGCGATCGTCATCGAAGCACCGAGCGCCACGAGCAGCGGCGGCAGGTGGTTCGTGGGGTCGCTCGAGCAGACGTTCCCGCCGATCGTGCCGCGGTTTCGCACCTGGACGTCCGCGATCTGCGAGCACACCTCCGCGAGCACCGGCCTCGCCTCGTGGACATGGCCGGAGGTCACGATGTCCACGTACGTCGTCATTGCGCCGATCTCGAGTCCGCCTTCGGCGGTGCGGGCAACGCCCCTGAGCTCCTCGATCGACGCGAGGTCGACGAGCACGTCCGGCGCGGCGGCGCGCATCTTCATGACGTTGATCAGTGTCTGACCGCCGGCGAGCGGGCGCGCGTTCTCGTGCTCCCCGAGCAGGGCGATCGCCTCCTCGACGCTCGCCGGCCGCGCGTACTGGACCCGGTTCAGGAGCACGCCGGCTCTTATATCCGAGTCCCATCCGGCGCGCAAAAGATGCCGCAGCGCGGGAGTATGCTCCGTTCGTGGCGACCGCGGAGGAGGAGTACGCCCCGATCCTCCCAGGCCCCGCCTCGAGTGACTACGAGCGCTACCTGCGAACGGACGAGCTGCTCGCACTCCAGAAGACCCCGGAAGAGATGGCCCACCGGGACGAGCTCCTCTTCCAGACGGTGCACCAGTCCTCCGAGCTGTGGTTGAAGCTTGCCTCCTTCGAGGTCGAGGAGGCCGTCGAGCAGCTCCGCGGGAGCAGCGGGGCGCCGGCGCTCCGTCTGCTGCGCCGAGCCTCGCTCGCGGTGAAGCTCGCGACAGAGCAGCTCGACATGCTCGAGCAGATGTCGCCCTGGGAGTACCAGGACGTTCGGCGCGCGCTCGGGCACGGAAGCGGCTTCGACTCGCCCGGCTGGCGGCGGCTACGGGTCGCAGTGCCGCAGCTCGGCCCGGAGTTCCACGCTCTGCTGCGCGCCGCCGGCCTCGAGCTCGTCGAGCTGTACGTCCAGGGGCGCGAGCACGAGGATCTCTACCAGCTCGCCGAGCACCTGCTGGAGCTCGACGAGCGGATCACGCTCTGGCGCATCCGGCACTTCAAGGTCGTCGAGCGGATCATCGGCGGCGAGGTCGTGGGCACCCAGGGAACGCCGGTGGAGCTCCTCGGCGGTCTCATCCACCGCAACTTCTTCTCCGAGCTCTGGCGCGTGCGCAACAGGTTGACCGCGCTCGCCGGGACCTAACCGGGCCGCAGGAACAGCAAGCGTCACCGGCAGACGGGTGGTAACCGACGTCGTGCGTTTACCAGACACCTGGCAGCAGCCGCTGCCGGCGCGCCGCGTAATCCCGGTAATCGTCGCCGAAAGCCTCCGTGAGCGTCCGCTCCTCCACGCGGATACGCAGGAGCAGGCCGAGCAGTGGGATGAGGGCGATCACGATGATGCTGAGCCAGTTCTCGAGGCAGATCCCCATCCCAAGCAAACCGAGAAGTCCACCCGAGTAGCTGGGATGGCGGACGAAGCGGTAGGGACCGTGTCCTACGACCTTGTGATCCCGTTGGATCGAGACGTAGAGGGTGAAGAGGCGTCCGAGTGTCGCCATCGCCCAGAGGCGGAACCCCGCGCCGGCGACGATCGCGACGAGTCCGAGGATTACGAGCGGCCACCCGCGGCCGAAGCTCGCCTCCGCACTTCGGTAGGCGAGCCAGAGTGCGAGACCAATGCCGGCCCAGATCGATATGACCGTCGTCAGTGCAGTCCAGTCAAAGCGGCGGCGGCGCCCTTTCCGGTTGCGAAGCTGGAAAAGCAGCTCCGCGGCGACCCAGCCGTACACGCAGACGTAGAACACTACGCGTGCGGTGAGATTGTGAAGCACGAACGGCTGCACAGTTTCTCCGTTTCGGTCGCAGGAGGCCTTGTCAACGCCAACGATGAGGTCGGGGAGGACGCCCTCGCGATCGTCAGTGTCGCGCTACCTCAGCTGAGCGACTCGATCTCCGCGAAGAAGCGGTCGACCTCCTCGGCCGTGTTGTAGTGGGCGAGGCCGACGCGCAGTGACTCGGGCGGGAGCTGATCGGCGAGGCCGACGCAGTACCAGCTACCGGCCGCCCAGACCCCGACGCCCCGCTCGCCGAGGCGGTGCGCAATCTCGCTTGCACCTATGCCGTCGAGGTTGACGAGGAAGGTCGGCACGCGGCCGTCCATCGTCTGGAGCCCGTAGAGCGTCATGGCCTGCGGCATGCGCGCGAGGAAGCGCTCGCCGAGCGCCCGCTCGTAGCCGCGGATCGTCTCGATGCCGCCGATCGAGTCGAGGTAGGCGACCGTCGCGCTGAAGCCCGCCAGCAGCTCGAAGGGCATCGTTCCGGTCTCGAAGCGCCGCGCGACCGGATCGGAGTCCGAAGGTCGGGCCTTGTAGGGCCGCCAGCGCTCGGCCACCTCCTGGCGCGCATAGGCCAGGCCGAGGTGCGGGCCGCAAAACTTGTACGGCGAGCAGAGAAGCACGTCGCAGCCGATGGAGGAGACGTCGATCGGCTCGTGCGCTGCGTAGTGGACGGCGTCTATCCAGCTGAGCGCACCCGCGCCGCGAGCGAGTGCGCAGATCGCCTCCGCGTCGGCGATCGAGCCGAGCGCGTTCGAGGCCCACACGAACGCGACGACGCGAGTGCGATCGGTGAGCTTTCCCTCGAGGTCCTCGAGGTCGACCGTGTAGTCCTCATGGGTCTCGACCAGCCGGACGACGAGGCCCCGGTCGGCCGCGAGCTCCACCCAGGGAGCGACCCCGCCGTCGTGATCGAGTCTGGTGACGAGGATCTCGTCGCCTTCCCGAAAGTCGCGCGCCGCCACCCGGCTGAGCGCGAAGTCGAGCGAGGTCATGTTCATCCCGAAGACGACCTCGCCCGGGGTGCAGCCGAGGAAGCGCGCGCCGTCCGCCTTCGCGCGCTCCAGGATGCCCTCGACGGCGCGTCCCGTCGCGTACGGAGCGCCGAGATTTCCGCTCGCCTCGCGCATGGCATCGGCCATCGCCTGCCCGACCTCGTCGGGCACCTGCGTCCCACCGGGTGCGTCGAGGAAGACGAAGCCGCGACCGAGTGAGGAGAAACGCCGGCGCACGGCGGTCACGTCGAACGTCGCGCTCGCCACGGCCCGGAACCTATCTCACGGCAGGCGGGGGGACCACAGGGCCGAGAGGAGCCCGGCACCGACGAGTAGGCCCGCCGCGACGATCAGGAAAACGTAGGTCACCTCGACGCGTCCGGCAGCCCGCCCGAGATGGGAGCCAAGGCGCTCGTAGGCGGCCTGGAGCGCTCTTGCCGAGCGCGCCGCGAAGAACTGTCCCCCAGTCGCGCGGGCGATCGCCTTCATCGTCTCGGGATCGGGCGGGACCGAGATGGTGCGGCCGAGCGCTCCGAAGGACGGCCCGAACGAGAGCGTGCCGCCAGGCGTGCCGAGGGAGACCGTGTAGACCCGGATCCCGGCGGCCTTCGCGCGCGCCGCGCCCTGGAGCGGCTGGAGAAAGCCCGTCGTCTGCGCGCCGTCGGAGAGGAAGAGGATCGTGGTGGAGGACGCCCGGGAACGGGCGCGAGGATCGACTGCCACGGTCGTGCCTCCGCCTGCCGGCTGCCGGGCCAGGGCGACCGCTGCTGCCAGCGCGTCACCGATTGCCGTACCGCCCATCGCGTCGCTGTCGATCGCGTCCACCGACTGGCGCACGAGCGCGTGGTCGTTCGTCGGGAGTGTGCCGACCTGTGCCTCGGTGGCGAAGATGATCAGCGCGACGCGCAGCTTCTTCGGCACGCGGTCGAGGAATGTACGAAGAGCGGCCTGTGCGGCTGCCAGGCGCGTCGGACGGACGTCGTGCGCCTGCATCGAGCCCGAGACGTCGATCACGAGCACGACGGTCGCCCGCTCCTTCGCCACGAGGGTCTTCGCATGCGGTCGGGCAAGCGCGACGCACAGCGAGGCGAGCGCGAGCGCGAGGAGCACCGGCGGCACGTAGCGCCGCCAGTCGCGACCTCCCGCCACCGTCGCGAGAACCTCGAGATTCGTGAACCTGATTGCGTAGCGCATCCGCCGTCGCTCGGCCAGGCGAAAGGCTCCGGCCGCCGCCGGCAGGGCGAGCAGACTCAGGAGCAGGAACGGGGAATCGAAGCTCATCGTCCCTCCGCGCAGACGACGCCGGCCTGGACGACGGCGGGAGCTCGCCCCAGGCCGACGCCGGCGCGAACGGAGACGACGACCCCGTCGCCGCGGACCGCCTGCGCATCCGTCACGCTCGCGACGACGCTTCTGCTCGGGGGCTTCGGCGTCAGGAAGCCGATCGCGTGCGAGGCGGCGATGAGCCGCTCGCCGGGGCGGCAGGATTTGACGACCCGCTGGCCGCCGTGTCGCACGGGTACCGTCGCGACTCGCCGGATCGTCGGGCGGGAAGGCCCGAAGATCGACGCCGACGCCGGCAGCCGTCCGCCGCCGCCTGCGGACGGAGCGCACCCCGCATGGGGCTTGAACGTCACTGCGCTACGGGAGAAGCCGGCGTAGGTCGCCACGAAGACGACCGCGCGCGAGGTGGAAATGCCGGGGTTGACGGGGCTCCCCGTCCGCGCGAGGAAGGCGATGTCGATCGCGCGGTCGCTGAGCTCGGCGTCGAGGCCCGCGACGACGAAGCCCCGCGGGCAGGTGAGCTGGTACTCGACCCGCGGCGCGAGCGCATTCCGCCCCGGCCGCACGACGACCCAGGGACCCTCGATCGGGACGCAGACCTTGAGGCCCCGGCACTCGTTCGTCGCGTAACGGGCCGTAGCGGGCGACGCGCCGACGGCGAGAGCCGCCGCGCCGAGCGCGAGGAGCGGGAGAACGCGCTTCACGGCACCCTCCGAAACCAGAACGCCGAAAGCGCGCCCCCGGCGAGCAGAAGCATCGCCGACCCGCCGGCGAAGACATCGGTGATCTCGCGCGGCTGCCTGTGGCGGCCGAGGCGGGAGCCGAGGTGCTCGTAGACCTCCCGAAGCCTCGCGTCGTCCCGGGCCGTGAAGAACCGACCGCCGGTGATCGAGGCGAAGGCACGCAGCGCGGCCGGGTTTGGCGGCACGCGCGTGATCTCTCGGTAGCCGCCGACCAGCGGCCGCTCGACGACCCCGTCCGGCGTGCCGACGAGGATCGCGTAGACCGGAACGTGGAGCGAACGTGCCTCGCGCGCGGCGGTCGCCACGGTCGTTCGGCCCCCCTGCTGCGCACCGTCGGAGAGCAGGAGGATCGCCGTCGGCGGGATCGTCCCGTCCTTCCCTCGCTCGCGCCGGCCGAGTCGCACGGACAGGTCGACTGCGTCCCCGAGCGCCGTCCCCTGGCCCGGCGAGAGCGCCGCAAGCCCCTCTGCCAGGCGGAAGCGATCGGTCGTTGGTGGAACAAGGGGGGTCGCCCGCGTCGCGAACGCGACGATCCCGACACGGAACTTCCGCGGAACCCTGGCGAGGAATGCCCGCGCCGCGGACCGCGCGGCGGCCAACCGCGACGGCCGCACGTCCTTCGCCGTCATCGAGCGGGAGACGTCCATCGCCAGGATCACTGTCGCGTCCTCACGCGCGACGCTGACGGTCGCGTGCGGGCGGGCGACGCCGACGATCATCAGGGCGAGGGCCACGAGCAGCACCGCAAGCGGCAGGTGGCGGCGCCGTCCCGGCGCGCGGTCGACGACGTTCGGGAGCAGCGCGGGATTCGAGAACCGTGCCGCGAACCGCCGACGCCTGCCCTCGAGCACGACGTAGAGCGCGACGAGCAGCGGCAGCGCCGCGAGGCCGAGCAGCGCCAGCGGCCACTCGAACGTCACGGCCGCCTTCGGCGCATGAAGGCCGCGAGCTCGCGCAGCCAGTCCGTCGAGGTCGTCACGGCGACGTGACGGACGCCGCCAGAGGCAAGCGTGCGGGCGACAAGGGCCCGATCGGCCGCCGCGGCGGCCGCGAACCGCGCGCGCAGCCCCTGGTCACGCGTGTCGACGCGGAGCTGCCTTCGCGTCTCAGGGTCGACGAGCCAGAGCGTGCCGGCATCCGGGAGCTCCTGCTCTCGGGGATCGCCGACCTCGACGGCGATCACCTCGTGCTGGGCGGCGAGGCCGAGCAGCGGGCGGCGCCAGTCGAGCGGCCCGCGGAAGTCGGACACGAGCACGACGAGCGCCCGCTGGCGCGCGAGCGTCCGAACCCGGTCGATCGCAGCGCCGAGCGAGGTTGCCCCGGCACCAACACCGTCAGCGTCCCGCCGGAGCGCGGCGAGGAGGCCGATGAGGGCGCTGCGCCCCTGCTGCGGCGGCAGCGCTCGTGGGTCTTCGTCGCCGAAGGTGGAGACGCCGAGCCGGTTGCCGCGGCGCGTGGCGAGATGCCCCACCGCGAGCGCCACGCCCTCCGCCACGTCGGCCTTCCGGCGCTGCGCGGTGCCGAAGCCCATCGAAGGCGAGGTGTCGAGAGCGAGCCAGGTGACGAGCGCGCGTTCCGCGAGATGGATGCGCACGTGGGGGACGGTTGTTCGGGCAGTGACGTTCCAGTCGATGCGGCGGACGTCGTCGCCCGGCACGTACGGACGCACCTGGGCGAGCTCCGTCCCCTCTCCGCGCAGCGTCGAGCGATAGTCGCCCGTCAGGAGGCCGTCGATCCTGCGCCCGATGCTGACGTCGAGGGCGCGCAGGAGCGCGAGCGGCATCGGCCCCGGGCCCGGGCGTGCCGCGCCGGGCTCCGCGGGCAAGGCGCGCAGGCGCATCAGGCGGCAGTCGAGCGCGCGAGGTCCGTCTCCGGGAGCGGGACGGCTGCGAGCACCGAGTCCAACATCGCGTCGGGGCTCACCTCCTCTGCCAGTGCCTGGTAGGCGAGCACGAGGCGGTGGCGGAGCGCGTCTTTTGCGAGTGCCTGCAGATCCTCGGCGAGCACGTAGTCCCGCCCGCGCACGAGCGCGAGCGCGCGAGCGGCCTGCACCAGGCTGATCGGGCCCCGCGGGCTCGCTCCGAAGGCGATGTAGTCGGCGAGCTCGGGCAGGCCGTGCCCTGCCGGGTCGCGCGTGACGGCGGCGAGGGTGACGGCGTAGCCGACGAGCGCCGGGTCGACGTAGATCTCGAAGACGGCCCGCTGGAGCGCCCGAAGCTCCTCCAGCGAGAGCGTCGTGCGGAGCTCGGGCTGCGGCACGAGCTGGCGCTGGACGATCGTGAGCTCCTCGTCGCGGGCGGGATAGTCGACGAGGATCTTGAGCATGAAGCGGTCGATCTGCGCCTCGGGCAGCGGGTAGGTCCCTTCCGACTCGATCGGGTTCTGGGTCGCGAGCACGAGGAACGGCTGGGGAACCGGATGCGTCTCGTGGCCGATCGTGACCTGGCGCTCCTGCATCACCTCGAGCAGCGCCGACTGCACCTTCGCCGGCGCCCGGTTGATCTCATCGGCGAGAAGGAAGTTGCAGAACACCGGACCGAGCTCGGTGTCGAACGCCCCCGTCGCCGTGCGGTAGACGCGGGTTCCGACGAGGTCCGAGGGCACGAGGTCGGGCGTGAACTGGACGCGGGAGAAGGTGCCGCCAACCACACCCGCGGCCGTCTTGATCGTCAGCGTCTTCGCGAGCCCGGGCACCCCCTCGATCAGCAGGTGTCCCTGCGCGAGGAGGCACACGACGACGCGCTCGAGCATCGCGTCCTGGCC
>JBBQDZ010000100.1:0-8730 GCA_038320185.1 Gaiellales bacterium | reverse complement strand
CGCATCGACGGCGAGCAGGAGGCCTCCGGCACCGGCGGGCTGGAACGACGACGGCGTCGGTCGCGGCGCGGAGTTCATTCCGGGGCGAGCATACCAAAGGGGATCGGCGATTGTGACACGCGCCAAGCGTCATTTCTCCTGGAAAAGAGGCAGATCTAGACTGACTTTGTTCCAGTGCTAGATTCGCCTCCGTGAAGGGCTTGTCACCCGCGCTAAGGCCCGCTCGTCCGGATGACCTTCGGCCTGTCGCAGAGATTGTCCGGGCCTGCGACGATCACGACCTCGGCGATCCTGATCCGATCGAGTCGACGCTCGTCGACCTCCGGGCCGACTGGCAGCGCCCGGGGTATGAGGCCTGGGTGGCGGAGGAGGGAAACGAGCGGGTGATCGCGTGGACCGGCCTTGAGGTGCACAGGCTCGACCTGGCGCGCATCGACCCGAACGGCGGCGTGCTGCCGGCCTGGCGCAGCCGCGGTGTGGGAGCGGCTCTCGTGGAGCGCGCCGAGGCGAGGGCTCGGGTCATCGAGCCGCAGCCACGACTGCTGACGACCGTGGTCGTGGGCGAGAACCCTTCGGCGATCGCGCTCTTCGAGGGCCGCGGCTACCGCCGCACCGAGCGGTCGTGGCACATGTCGATCGAGCTTGACGGGCCGCCGCGCGAGCCGGTCTGGCCGGCAGGGCTGGCGGTCAGGACGTACCGGCCCGGCAGCGACGATCGCCCGCTCTACGAGCTCATCGCCACCGCCTTCGCCGACAACGAGGGATACGACTCCTCCGGCCGCACCTTCGAGGAGTTCGAGAAGTTCGCGCTCCGCCGCGACCTCGATCCGTCGCTCTACTTCGTCGTGGAAGAGCGCGCCCGCGTGGTGGGCGCCGTGCTCTGCCCGCAGTACCCCGGCGAGGGCTGGATCCGACAGCTCGCCGTGCACCGCGACTACCGCGGGCGAGGGCTCGGGACGGCGCTCCTCCGCCACGCGTTCGGCGAGTTCTACCGCCGCGACCTGCCGCGCGCGGGCCTCACCGTCGACTCGTGGAACACCACAGGCGCGAAACGCCTCTACGAGCGCGAAGGCATGACCACCAGGGGCGTCATGGACCACTACGAGCGGCCCCTGTAGGCGGGTACGGCGTGGCTCGGCGGGACGCGGCCAGGGTCTGTCCCCGGCCATGGCCCCAGCGGCCACGACATCGCAGGACGTGGCCAGGGTCTGTCCCTGGCCACGTCCGTAGAAGGCACGAGCCAAACGCAGGTCGGCGACCGATGACACGGTCGCGCAAGTCTCGACGGCTTCAGCGCAGGAGAAGCTGAGTACAACAGAAGAGTGCGAGTGTCCTGTCGGCTGCATCCGCCACAGTGGCGTCCCAGACCTGCGTCGTGCGCCCGCCGTGGACGAGGGTGCTGACGCAGTCCAGAAGGCCTTCGCACGCGGTGCCGAGGAAGTTCGTTTTCAGCTCGACGGTCCTGAAGCCGACCGCGCCTCCCGAGAGCGAAGCGACGCAGCCAAAACCGCAGACGGTGTCGGCGAGAGTGACGACCGCGCCCGCGTGCAGGTAGCCGTTCGGCGCGAGGTGCTCCGAACGGAGCTGGAGCCGTCCGACCGCGCGCCCTTCGCCGGCCTCCGAGACCTCGAGGCCTACGAGGGCCTGAAACGTCCCGGCGCCGACCTCTCGCGCGTCGAAGGTCAAGCGCTCGCGCTGTGCTGGTCGGTCGACTCGGCAGGGCGCCGACGCAGACGCGGAGTAGCGAGCTTCACGATCTCGAGCAGGTAGACCATGTAGATCGAGGCGGCGACGGCGAGAAGGCCAAGGCAGCCGGTTGCGGCCGTCCGCCAGAGACGCCAGTGGCCGTGGGCGTGCGGCCTGAGAAAGCGTTCCGCAAGGGCGGTGGCGGCCAGGGACGCACACCAGGTCCAGATGTAGAAGGCGGCGCGGCGCTGCGAGAAGCCGATGTTCACGAATCGGTGGTGGAGGTGCTCGCGGTCGGCCACGTAGATCGGCTGGCGGTGCTTGAGACGCCTGGCCACCACGAAAGAGGTGTCGAGGATCGGCACCGCGAGCACCACAAGGGGGAGGAACAAAGTCACGATTGATGCCGTCTTCAGCAGACCCTGGAGCGGGATCGTCGCCAGCACAAACCCGAGTAGCAGAGCGCCCGAGTCACCCATGAAGATCCGGGCCGGGTAGAAGTTGTGGCGAAGGAAACCGAGCGCCGCGCCGAGCACGATCGCCGAGAGGATCGCCGCCTGGATGGCCGACGCCGGCCGCGCGAGCGAGAGTGCGATCACGCAGAAGGTGAACGCCGAGATGGCCGAGACGCCGGCCGCGAGGCCGTCGAGTCCGTCCAGGAAGTTGACCATGTTCATGATCGCGACGATCCACAGCACGCTCAGCGGCATCCCAACGGCCTTCGGCAACGTGTGGATACCGACGATCGGGAAGGTGAAGCGGTGGATCCAGATTCCGAAGCCGACCGGAATCGCGGCCGCCGCGAGCTGACCTCCGAGCTTCTCCCACCAGCGCAGGCCGCGGAAGTCGTCGACGGCCCCCACGGTGGTAGCAACCGCGGCGCCGAGAAGGACGCCCCGGGTCTCGTTGCCGAGGTGCAGGAACGCGAGCGCCGGGACGAAGATCCCAAAGAAGAGCGCGAGGCCCCCGAGCCGCGGGACGGGACTGCGATTGAGGCGGCGCGCGGCGGGGCGATCGACGACGCCGAGCAGCCTGGCCATCCCACCCACCGCAGGCGTGAGGAGGACGACGATGACGAGCGCGAGCCCTGCCCCGTAGAGCACCTGGAGGTGGTCGCGGAGAGTGTGGATCACTTCGTCCCGTACAACCGGTCGCCCGCGTCGCCGAGCCCCGGGACGATGAAGCCGCGCTCGTTCAGACCGCGGTCGATCGCTGCCACGACGATCTGCACGTCCGGATGAGTTCCCGCGACGTTGGCGATCCCCTCCGGCGCGGCGATGATCGAGATCAGCCTGACATTCGACGCTCCGGCCTCCTTGACTGTCCGCACGGCCGAGGAGGTCGAGTTCCCGGTGGCGAGCATCGGGTCGAGCAGGATCACGTCTCGGTCGGCGACGTCCTGCGGGAGCTTGACGTAATACTCGACCGGCTGGAGCGTCGTCTCGTCGCGGTAGAGGCCGATGAAACCCACGCGTGCGCCGGAGATCAGCGCCAGAACGCCGTCGAGCATGCCGAGTCCAGCTCGCAGAATCGGGCAGACTGCCACCTTCTTCCCGGAGATTCGCGGGAAGGGCGCCCGTTCGAGGGGGGTGTCGATCTCGACCGGCTCCGTCGGCAGGTCCTTCGTCGCCTCGTAGGTGAGGAGAAGCGTCACCTCCTCGACGAGCTTCCGGAAGTGGACGGTGGGAGTGCCGCGGTCTCGCAAGTAAGAAAGCTTGTGCTGGACGAGAGGGTGCGAGACCTCTGTGACCGGCATCAGGCGGCGTAGCTCGTGTAGCCCCGGAAGCCCGGGTAGAGGGGGTGCCGGTCACAGAGGGCTGCGACCCGCACACGCAGCGCCTCGAGGTCTGCAGCGGCGTCAAGCGCGGCCACGATGATCCGCCCGACCTCGCGGAAGTCCTCCTCGAGGAACCCGCGCATTGTCGCCGCGGGCGTCCCGAGCCGCACCCCGGAGGCGATCATCGGCGGTCGCTCGTCGAAGGGCACGGTGTTCCGGTTCGCTGTGATCCGCACCTCTTCGAGACGCTCCTGCGCATCCTTGCCGGTCCAGGAAGAATCGCGGAGGTCGACCTGGAGCAGGTGCGTGTCGGTTCCCCCGGTCAGGACGTCGAGGCCGCCGTTCAGCAGCGTCTTCGCCAGTGTGTCGGCGTTCGCCCGCACCTGGGCCTGATACTCGCGAAAGGCAACGGTGCCCGCGATCGCAAAGCACACCGCCTTCGCGGCGATCGCGTGCATCAACGGCCCACCCTGCATGCCGGGAAAGACGGCGCGATCGACAGCCTTCGCATGCTCCTCCTTGCAGAGGATGAAGCCGGCACGCGGTCCGGCAAGGGTCTTGTGTGTCGTCGAGGTGACGAAGTCGCAATAGGGGACCGGGTTGGGATGTAAGCCGGCGGCGACGAGGCCGGAGAAGTGGGCCATGTCGCAGAGGAGGTAGGCGCCGACCTCGTCGGCGATCGCGCGGAACCGGTCCGCTTCCACGACGCGCGGATAGGCAGAGCCGCCGCAGATGATCATTCTCGGCCGATACTCCTTCGCGAGGGCGAGCACCTCGTCGTAGTCGACCACCATCGTCTCGCGGCTCACTCCGTAATGGACGATCGTGTAGAGCCGGCCCGAGAAGTTGACCTTGAGGCCGTGCGTGAGGTGGCCTCCGTGATCGAGACTCAGGGAGAGGATCGTGTCGCCCGGCTCGAGGACGGCCGAATAGGCGCCCATGTTCGCCTGCGCTCCCGCGTGCGGCTGCACGTTCGCGTGCTCGGCACCGAAGAGCTCCCTAGCTCGGTCGATCGCGAGCTGCTCGATCTCGTCCACGACCTCGCAGCCGCCGTAGTACCGGCGGCCTGGATACCCCTCCGCGTACTTGTTCGTCGGGACGCTGCCCAGCGCCTCGAGCACGCTCGGCCAAGTGAAGTTCTCGGAGGCGATCAACTCGATCTGACCTCGCTGGCGATCCGCCTCGCGCTCGAGCAGCTCCCCGACCGCCGGATCGACCTCCTCGAGGCCGGCACTCCGGAGGTGCTGGATGGTTTCCTGCGCGACGGCCATGCCCGCCCTCCTTCCCTCGACTGGCAGCAATCGTACTGCTGCGATTACCCGAGCAGAGCTACGCGGCTGAGCGCTTCGACGGCCGAGCCGGCGCCCTCCCGCAGGACTCGAGGGTCGCCGTCCGTGAAGTCGATGACCGTCGAGGAGAGCCCCGGGAGCTCGCCGCCGTCGATGAGAACGGCGCACGCGCGCCGTATCGCGACCGGAACATCGTCCAGGCGTCGGGGTTCGGGGCCACCATGGGCGTTGGCGCTGCTCGCGATCACACAGCCCACTCGATCGATGACCGCGCGTGCCATCGGGGGAAGGGCCGGAACGCGCACCCCGATCGTGCCCGGCCGCTCACCCGTCGCCCAACGAAAGCGGTGTGCCGGATTCGGTAGGACCAGCGTGTACGGCCCGGGCAAGAGCGACCTGGCGATCGTCGCAGCTCGCCCGCGCAGCTCCGGGACGCACTCGAGAATCATGTCCAGGTCACTACACAGAAGCGCGGCAGGCACTGAGCCGGGACGCCCCTTCAGCTGGTAGATGCTCCGTACGGGGTCATCCCGGTAGGCATTCACACAGAGGCCGTAGACGGTGTCAGTCGGCAGCACGATCGGCTTGCCATCCATGAGCGCCGCAACCGCCTCATCGATCAGGTCGGCCATTGCGCCTCCACCACCCGCTGACGCCCTGCCAGGTCGTTCGTCACCCGGGGGGAGGAGTATCCGCACGACCGAAGTCGCTGCACCACGTCGTCGGCGTGCCCCGCATGGACCTCGAGGACAACCCAACCGCCGCCCCGCAGCGTCCGGGCGGCCGCGACCGCGATGCGATCGACGACATCGAGACCACCCAGGAGAGCCTCGCGCGGCTCCCAGTCGCGAACTTCCGGTTGGAGATCGGCGAGCTCGTGGGCGGCCACGTACGGTGGGTTCGACACGACGAGGTCGAACGACCCGCTGGCAGAGTCGAAGTCGCCGTGACGTAGTGCGACTCTTCCTTCGAGGCCATGTGCGGCGACATTCTCGGCGGCCAGCGCGAGGGCCTCGGGAGAGCGTTCGAGCGCGACGACGGTGACGTCAGGGTGTTCATCTGCCAGCGCGAGCGCAATCGCTCCACTTCCGGTTCCGAGGTCGAGCACCAGCGGCTCCGCGATCCCCTCGATGAGCGCGAGGCATCGGTCGACCACGACCTCGGTTTCGGGGCGCGGCACGAGAGCCCGCGAGTCCACTCGCAGAGTAAGACGTCGGAAGCCCCACTCTCCCAGGACGTAGGCAAGCGGCTCACGGCGCCCCCGCCGGCGCAGGAGCTCACGACAGGCCTCGAGCTCCGGCTCGTTCAGGGGCCGGTCGTGTCCCGTGTAGAGCTCGATCCGCGACAGACCGAGCGCCTTGCCGAGGAGGAGCTCCGCGTCGAGGCGAGGCGTCTCGACGCCCTTCCGTCCGAGGTAGTTCGCCGCCTCGGAGAGCACGGCGCCGACCGTCAAAGGGCACCCTCCAGCCGCCGCCGCCGATCTTCGCCCTCGAGCGCCTCCGTGAACTCCTTCCGTCCGAGGTAGTTCGCCGCCTCGGAGAGTACGGCGCCGACCGTCAAAGGGCACTCTCCAGCCGCCGCCGCCGATCTTCGCCCTCGAGCGCCTCCGTGAACTCGGCGAGGTCACCCTGGAGCACCTGCTCGAGCCGGTGGACCGTGAGTTTGATGCGATGGTCGGTGACGCGGTTCTCGGCGAAGTTGTAGGTGCGGATCTTCTCCGCCCGCTCGCCGGTACCGATCTGCAATCGCCGGCTCGCGTCGAGCTCGGCCTGCTGGCGGCTGCGCTCCAGCTCGTAGAGTCGCGCGCGCAAAACCCGCAGCGCCTTGGTCTTGTTCTGGAGCTGTGACTTCTCGTCCTGCATCGCCACCACGACGCCCGTTGGCAGGTGCGTGATCCTGACGGCCGAGTCCGTCGTGTTGACGCTCTGGCCGCCGGGACCGGTGGAGCGGTAAACGTCGATCTTGAGCTCGTTCGGGTCTATCTCGACTTCGACCTCCTCCGCCTCGGGCATGACGGCCACGGTGGCCGTGGAGGTGTGGGTCCGACCCTGCGACTCGGTCTCCGGCACCCGTTGCACGCGATGCGTGCCGCCTTCCCACTTGAAGACCGAGAAGGCGCCGTCCCCCTTGACGGCGTAGGTGACCTCCTTGAAGCCGCCACCCTCGCTGGGGCTGCCCCCGAGCTGCTCCCACTCGAAGCCGCGGCGCTCGGCGTAGCGGGTGAGCATCCGGAACACGTCGCCGGCCCACAACGCCGCCTCGTCGCCCCCCACCCCCTGCCGCACCTCGAGGATGACGTCCTTGCGGTCGGCGGGGTCGGACTCGACGAGAGCAAGTTTGAGCTCCTCCTCGAGCCGGGCCAGGCGGGCTTGCGCATCGGGCAGGAGCTCGCGGAGCTCGGGGTCGTCGAGGGCTGTCTCGACGTCCGCCGAGGCCTCGCGCCATTCCTGCGCGAGCCGGTATGGCGCCTCGAGTTCCTTCAGGCGCCGACCGATGCCCGCCGCCTCGCGGCGGTCGTTGTAGACGGCAGGATCCGACATCCGCTCCTGCGTCTCGCGGTACCGCCGTTCCAGGCCCTCGACTAGGTCGGCGACGCCCGCCATCTCGAAGCCAGGATAGCCCGCGCCCTCACCGGCTTCGACAGGCTCCACCGATCTCGCTCCGGGACGCGTCCGTAGAGGCCGTGGCCGTCGGGGCACCGTCCAGGGTCTGTCCCTGGACTTGGCCTTTTCGTCCGTGGGCGCTTCGTGCCAAGTCTGGGGTCTGTCCCTGGACGGGACGTGGCTAGAGCAAAGGGGCCCGGCAGGGCCTCGTCTAGGGACTGTCCCTGGAAGGTGCCGGGTCTGGACACGGCCGTTGGAAAAAGTCTGAACCGATTCGTGCACAGCCGCTACTTCGCGCTCTGCGGCGGCTACGGTCGACCCATGGCGCGACTTCCGCGTTCGCTCCTCCCCGACGGCATCTACCACGTGACGACTCGGGGGGTGGCGCGTACTGCGATCTTCCTCGACGACGACGACCGCCGTCTGTTCCTGTCGCTACTGGCACTCGCGATTCGCCGCTACGGCTGGCGTTGCCACGCGTTCTGCCTGATGAGTAACCACTACCACCTCGTCGTCGAAGCGACGCGGGCGGAGCTCTCGAAGGGTATGCAGCTCCTCAACGGCCGCTACGCGGAGCTCTTTAACGCCAAGTACCGGCGGAGTGGACACCTCTTTGGCGACCGGTTCGCCTCCCGGCTGATCCAGAGCGACAGCCACCTCGCGCACGCCTGCGCCTACGTGCTCGCGAATCCGATTCGCGCGGGGCTGCCGGCACCCGGGAGACTGGCGCTGGAGCGGCAGCCCGTACGAGCGCTACGAGTGGCCCAGACGCGCCACCGCAAGCCCCTCGCTAGCCAAGTCGTCAGGCCATGATTTCGACGCGCTGAGCACCCTCTGGCGCCGCGTGGGACTCCCGATCGAGCACCTCGCGCAGCGCGCGGATCGAAACCTCGAGCTGTGCGAGCGTGGGCTCGCGGGTCGTCAGTCGCTGGAGCCAGAGCCCCGGCGCGAGCAGTGTCATGAGGACGCGATTGCCGGTGTGCTTTCCGGCGAACCGGATCAGCTCGTACGCAAGGCCCGCGATCACCGGCAGCAGGAGGATCCGCGTCGCGATCAGCCAGTACCAGGCGGGACGCCCGAAGAAGGCGAAGACGAAGATCGCGATCACCATCACCCAGAGCAGGAACGCAGTTCCGCAGCGGGGATGGATGAGGCTGAAGCGCTGGACACGCTCGGGCTCGAGTTCCTCTCCGGCTTCGTAGGCGTTGATCGCCTTGTGCTCGGCGGCGTGGTACTGGAAGACACGTCTGAGATCGGGGAGCAGCGAGATGACCGTCAGGTACACGACGAAAATCGTCACGCGGATCGCGCCCTCGACGATCACAAACCAGCCTGCATTGCGGATCGGCAGCCGGTCGGTGATGAGCGCGGGCGT
>JBBQDZ010000099.1:0-8798 GCA_038320185.1 Gaiellales bacterium | reverse complement strand
CGCAGCGCGCCGCGCTCCCCGCGCTCGAGCCTGCCGTCGAGATCCTTCGAGATCGCGAGCTCGGCGTCGGTGCACGTGAGCGCGGGCTCTAGGTGCTCTCGCAGGGTGCGCCGGGCCCGGAAAAGGAGCGTCTCGACGGCGGCGACCGAGATCTCGAGAACCTGCGCAATCTCTGCGTAGGAGCGCCCCTCGAGCTCGCGCATGACGAGCGCCGAACGCTGGTTGAACCCGAGCTGGGCGAGCGCCCGGCGGAGCTCGTTGAGAGAGCTGCCCTCACCCTCCGGCGCGACGCCGGCGAGCTGCTCGTCGAACACCACCTCTTGCGGGCGCCGCGCGGCGTGTCGAAAACGCGCGCGGCAGACGTTGTGCGCGATCGCGATCAGCCAGTTCTGGGGCCTCTCCGGCCGCTCACCGCGCTCGAACGCACGGTAGGCGTTGAGGAAGGTCTGCTGGGTCGCGTCCTCGGCGTCGGCGGGATTGCGCAGCACCGCCAGTGAGTACCGGTACACATCCCGCACGTGCTTCCGGTACAGCCGCTCGAAGGCCCGGTCGCTCCTTGACCCCTGCGCCAGAACCGGCGCCACTGCATTCCCCCCTTACGTCCCCCGACGTTTGCTGCGACGCACTTCTGTCGCAGTGTGTTCGTTTTTAAACGTCCGCGCAAGTCCCTGAGCGGGGGTTCTTGAGCGGCGCCGACTCACGCAGGCGCCTTCGCGGTGGCCTTCCGCTTCGGTGGCAGATGGATCGCTCGCCCGAGGGCGACGAGGCCGGCCTCCTTGATCGCTTCGGAGAGCGTCGGGTGCGGCGCCATGCCGTCGGCGACCGTCTCCACCGTCGCCTCGGCATCGAGGGCGACCACGCCTACCTCGATCATGTCGGTGACGTGCGGTCCGACCATGACGAGGCCGAGCAGCTCTCCGTACCGTGTCTCATGGATCGACTTGACCCAGCCGACGGTGTCGTTCTGCATCACCGCGCGCGCGTTTGCGACCCACGGGAAGACGCCGGTCGCAACGGCATCGCCGTACTGCTCTCGCGCCTCGGCCTCCGTGAGCCCGACGGCCGCGATCTCGGGGTCTGTGTAGATCGGTCGCGGAACCCCGCGGTTGTCGACGACGGCGTCGTGGCCGGTCGCGTTCTCCGCGGCCACCTCGCCCTCGCGGAAGGCCGTGTGCGCGAGCTGCCAGTAGCCGGCACAGTCTCCCGCCGCGTAGATGTGCGGAACCGTCGTACGCCGATGCTCGTCGGCCGCGATCCCCTTGCGGCGGTCGAGCTCGACGCCGATCTCCTCGAGGCCGAGCCCCTCCACCAGGGGTCCCCGCCCGACCGATACGAGCATCAGGTCGGCCTCGACCGCCTCGTCGTCGCCGAAGTGGACGCGCAGGCCCCCGCCCGTCTCCTCGACGCGCTTGCACTGCTTCTCGAGCTGGAGCGCGATTCCGCGCTTGCCGAACTGCTTAGCGAGCTCCTTCGAGGCGTCCTCGTCCTCCTGCGGGATCAGCCGCGGGAGCATCTCGACGATGGTCACCTCGGAGCCGAAGCGCCGGAAGATGGAGGCGAACTCACAGCCGATGATGCCGCCCCCGAGGACGACGAGCCGTCGCGGCACCTCTTCCTGGGCGAGCAGCCCGGTGGAGTCGACACAGCGGGCGGATTCGAGACCCTCGATCGGCGGCCGCAGCGGAAACGAGCCCGTCGCGACGATCGCGCTCTTGAACGTGACGTCGTCCTGCCCCTCGATGGTGAGCGTGTTCGCGTCCTTGAAGCGGCCGGTGCCCTTGATCCACTCGACGCCGTTTGCCTTCAGGAGCCCGGCGACCCCGCTCGTCATCTGCTTGACCACCCGGCGCTTCCACTCGTTGGAGGCGCCGAAGTCGAGCGTCGCCTCGCCGACGCTCACGCCCAGCTTGCCGAAGGTCTCCTCGGCCTCCCTCAGCGCGTACGCCGTCTGCACCCACGCCTTCGTCGGGATGCACCCCACCCGCAGGCAGGTGCCGCCGAGCTCGGGCTCGCGCTCGACGCACACGCTCTTCGCGCCGAGCTGCGCCGCCCTGATCGCCGCCGAGTAGCCGGCGGGCCCGCCCCCGAGGACGGCTACGTCACAATCCATCTTCTCGCTCCTCGCTCGCTGGTCGCCCGATCCTAGCGACCACTCCTTCGTTGGCTCTATCCGAGCTCGGCTCGCATCGTCCAGATGTTGCCCTGCTCGCCAACCTTCCGGAAGCCGTGGCGCTCGTAGAGCTGGATTGCGGGGTTCCCGGCGTCCACGCTGAGGCTGATCGCGGCATGGCCCGCGGCCCGGGCCCGCTTCAGGAGCTCGGAAACGAGGGCCGAGCCGTAGCCGTGATGTCGGCGGCTCGGCACGACGGCCACCGTCAGCTCCGGCGTCCGCTCGTCCACGAACCCGAAGCCCGGCTCGCGACCGCCGTAGAGGCGAAACCAGGCAGCTCCCACCGGCGTGGCCCCCTCCAGGCCGATCACGGCCGTATCCCCGCGCCTCCCCCAGCGGTCGACATAGCGCGAGACCGGGAGGTCGCCCACCAGGGAAGCGCTTGCGTACGCGTGCCGGAGCATGTCGCGCATGAACCTCACGTCCTGAGGGCCACCGCCTCGAACGATCACGTAGCGGAGTCTAGGGACACGGCTGAACCTGGTTCCTCCGTGAGCATCCTCCCTGCGGGCGGCTGCGGCAACGTCGCCGTGGCGGGGCCGGCCACTCATAGCTGCGGCCCACCGTCGTCTAACGCGCTCAGCCTCCAGAGAGTTCTTGTGCAAGCTGAACCCGGTTTCCGTCCGGGTCGAAGACGTCGAGGATCCGGAACTGGCCGTGGAGCTCGACGACGACGCCGGTCTCGACATTGGCCTGCTGCAGGCGCTTCGCCTCGGCCTTCACATCCTCCACGTCCACCACCGCCACGCCTCCCTCCTCCGGCTCGCCGGTTGCGAGGCACACCTCCATCGCGCCACGTTCCAACCGCGCCCACTCGCCTTCGGGGTCGTGGTAGCACTCGGCGAAGCCAAGCTTGTCGCGGTAGAAGGCTCGGGCCGCCTGGAGGTCGCGAACCCGGTACCAGACGGTCACAGCGCCAGGCCGGGCTCTTCCAGGAACTCCTTCACCGTGCGCAGGAAGTCCGCGGCGGTCGCGCCGTCGATCGTGCGGTGGTCGCAGGTCAGCGTCATCGTCATGAGCGGCCGCGCGTCGATGCTGCCGTCGCAGACGACCGGGCGCTCCTCGATCACGCCCACGGCGAGAATTGCCGCCTGAGGCGGATTGAGCACCGCGACGAACTGCTCGACGCCGTACATGCCGAGGTTCGAGATCGTGAACGTGCCTCCCTGGAGGTCGGGCTGCTGGAGCTTGCCATCACGCGCGCGCGTGACGATGTCCGAACGGACGGAGGCGATCTCATGGATCGACTTGGCCTCGCAGCCTGGAATCACCGGGACGACGAGCCCCTTCGGAGTCGCGACGGCTATCCCAACGTTCGCGGCCGGATGAAGCTCGATCCGATCTTCGGCCCAGAGAGCGTTGACGGCGCGGTGCCGCATCAACGCGAGCGCGCAGACCTTCGTCAGCACGTCGGAGACGGTCGGCCGCACGCCGCCCTCGCGCACCTGCTCGAGCAGCCGCGCGCGAAGCTGATTGGCGCGTGTCATGTCTGCGGACATCGAGATCTGGAACGCCGGCGCCTGCCACGCCTGCGTCAGGCGGCGCGCAATCGTCTTTCGCAGCGAGGAGAGTTGCTCCACCTCGACCCCCTCGGGCGGAGCATTCGAGGCGCCCGCGGCCGGCGCCGCGGCCGCAGGGGCCGGCGCTGCCGCGCGCTCGACGTCCTCGGCGACGATCCGCCCTTCGGGCCCGGTGCCGGAGATTGCTCCGAGCTCGAGCCCGCGCTCCCGCGCGATCCGCCGCGCGAGCGGTGAGGCCTTGATCCGCCCGCCGTTCTGCTGCGAAGGCGCATCAGCAGGCGGTTGCGGCTCGGCCGACGCTTTTCGGCCCTGCTCGCGTTCGGAGTCGCGCGCGGCCCCGGGCGAGCCTTCCTCTTGCGGGTCCTCGTCCACGGCCTCGGCCGCTTTCCCGGCACCGGAATCGCCGGATTCCGGGGCTATGTCCTCGCCCTGCTCGCCGATGAAGGCGATCGTCTTCCCGACCTCGACCTCACCTTCGGCCACCGCAATCTTCAGGAGGACGCCGGAGGCCTCGGCCTCGACCTCCTGGGTCACCTTGTCGGTGTCGAGCTCGTAGAGGGGCTCGCCGCGCTCGACCGGGTCGCCCTCGGCCTTCAGCCACTTGACGATCGTCCCGGCCTCCATCCCCTGGCCGAGCCGCGGCAGCTTCACCTCACTTGCCACCGTTCCTCCCAACCGTGCGATAGACGGCCTCGAGGACGTCGGCCTTGTGCGGGACGACGAACTCCTCCATCACGGGCGCGAAGGGAATCGGCGTGAACCGCGCCCCCACGCGCTCGACGGGGGCGTCGAGCCAGTCGAAAGCCTGGTGCTGGACGACGGCTGCGATCTCGGCGCCGAAACCCATGCGCGTGACGGCCTCGTGCGCCACGACACAGCGACTCGTCTTTTTCACCGATTCCACGATCGCCTCCTCGTCGAGCGGCTGCAGGGTGCGCGGGTCGACCACCTCGACCGACACGCCCTCGGCCTCCGCCTCCTGCGCGGCTGCCAGCGCCTCGTGGACGAGCCGCCCGGTGGCGACGACCGTCACGTCTTCTCCCTCACGATGGACACGCGCCTTGCCGAGCGGAATCGGCTCGAGCTCCTCGGGAACGTCCTCCTTGATCCCGTAGAGCGTGCGATGCTCGAAGAAGATGACGGGGTTGTCGTCGTAGATGGACGACCAGAGCAGCCCGCGCACGTCCGTCGGCGTCGAGGCGAACACCACCTTGAGGCCGGGGACGTGGACGAACCAGGCTTCGAGCTGCTGGGCATGCTGCGCGCCCGGCGACCAACCGGCCCCGCCCTGGGTACGCACGGTGAGCGGCACCTTGAGCTGCCCGCCCGACATGTACCGGTGCTTCGCTGCCTGATTCACGAGCTGCTCCATCGAGAGCGTCGTGAAGTCCTCGTACATGATCTCGACGACCGGCCGCATCCCCTGCATGGCCGCCCCGATACCGGCGCCGACGATCGCCATCTCCGAGATGGGAGTGTTCCGAACCCGCTCCGGCCCGAACTCTGCGAGGAGGCCCTGCGTGACGGCCATCGAGCCGCCCATCTCCGCGATGTCCTCGCCCATGATGAAGACGTCGTCGTCGCGCTTCATCGCCTGCGTGAGCGCGTCGCGCACCGCCTCGCGATACGAGAGTTCAGGCACTAGGCGTAGACGTTTTTCAGAGCGTCTTCGGGCTTCGGGTCGGTGCCGGCCTTGGCGAACTCGACCGAGCCGTCGACGAGCTCCGAGACCTCGCGATCGAGCTCCTCGAACTCCTCGTCGTCGAGCTCCAGCCGGTCGCGCAGCTTGTCGAGCGGATCCTGGGTCTCGCGGAGCTCGCGGATCTCCTCCTTCGAGCGGTAGACCTGCGGGTCGCCGACGTAGTGGCCGACGAAGCGATAGGTCTCGACGTCGAGGAACACCGGGCCGCCGCCGCCGCGCGCATGCTCCAGCGCCTCTTGTGCGACGCCGAAGACCGCCTCCACGTCCTGCCCGTCGACCTTCAGCGCGTGCATGTCGAAGGCGCGGGCGCGGTCGACCATCTCCCTGACCGGAAGGTGCTGCTTCGACGGCGTCGACTCGGCCCAGCTGTTGTCCTCGCAGACGAAGACGGCGGGCAAGCCCCAGAGCTGCGCGAGGTTCAGCGATTCATGGAACGTCCCGATGTTCGTGGCCCCGTCGCCGAAGAACGCGACCGCGACGCGAGGCTCGCCACGCAGCTTGAACGCGAGGGCCGCGCCGGCGATCCCTGGCAGGCCGCCGCCGACGACCGCGTTGGCACCGAGGTTCCCGCGCTCCACGTCATAGAGGTGCATGGAGCCGCCGTAGCCGTGGGAGCAGCCTTCCACCTTCCCATAAAGCTCGGCCATGACCGCATTCGGGTGCGTCCCTCGCGCGAGCGTGTGCCCGTGGGCGCGATGCGTCGAGGCGAAGACGTCTCCCTCCTCGAGCGCCTGGCAGACGCCGACAGCGACCGCCTCCTGGCCGATCGCGACGTGGAGGAATCCCGGTAGCTCGCCCGCCCGGAAGCGCTCTTCGACCTTCTCCTCGAAGCGCCGGATGAGCAGCATCTCGCGGTAGAAGTCGCGGAGCCGCTCGGGCGACAGCGTGCCCGGCTTTTGCTCGACTTTCGCCATCGGCCGGAGTTTATGCTGCCCGTAATGGAGCTCGCCGACCAGTGGCAGGCGATCGTGGCGGGGCTTCCGGAGGACTGGAGCGACGCCCGAGTCTCGCTTACCCTGAGCGACGCTGGCGAGGCCGAGCGAGTCGGGGTCCTGCTCGCTCCGCTCATGCCTGGCCGCCGCGGAACTCGCATCCGGTTCTTCGCCGCCCGCAGGGGCGCCGGCCCCTCGCCCGGCGCAGTCGAGCGGGCGCTCTCGCGGCTCGACGAGGAGCGGCTCGCAGGGACGCTCGAGCTGCTCGCGAGCGACGAGTCGGCGGTCACGCCGCCGGTGGGCCGCACGACCCTCGCCGCGTCGTGGAACACGGCACTCGACTCTCTTCCGGACGACTGGAGCGACCTCTACTGCGAGCTCGAGCTCGTCTCGACCGACTATCTCGAGCGCGGAGCCCTGCTCCTCGCGCCGCTGAATCCGGCCCGCTTTGGGGGCAAGCCAGCCTTCCGCTTCCGCTGCGCCCGGCTGTTCGGCTACGGCGCCTCTGCCCCGATGGTGCGGCGCTGCCTCGAGCGGCTCGACGGTGAGCGGATAGCCGGCGAGATCCGCGTGCTCCGCGTCCTCTCCGACACGCGGCCCATCGGTACGCAGGGACCCGTCTGGTACGTCGGGGGGAAGGCGGTATGACGGAGCCGCGCGACCCGGTCTCGTGGAAGGTGGTCGAGCGCGGCTGGGAGGCGGTCGGAAGCGACGGCTCGAGGATCGGGCACATCGAGGAGACGGTCGGCGACTCCACCGCGGACATCTTCAACGGCCTCGTGATCTCGGTCGGGCTGCTGAAGCCCATGCGCTACGTCCCCTCTGAGCGCGTCGGACCGATCACCGAGGGCCGGGTGGAGCTGGCGCTCTCGGCGGAGGAGGCCGGAGCGCTCGAGGAGTGGTCGGGGACCCCGCCAAGCGAGGAGATCCTGCCCGAGTAGAAGGGGGTTGCGCCGGGACTGCGCGGCCTAGCCGATGCTCTCGTGGAGTTCCGCCGCCACCGCGCGCGCGTCGGGGGCCGTGCGCGCGACGACGAGGCAGGTGTCGTCGCCGGCCAGGGTTCCGAGGATCTTCGGATGGTGGGTCCGGTCGAGAGCCCGAGCGATCGCGGGGGCGGTTCCGAGCTCCGAGACGACGACGACGACGTTCTGCGCGGCGCTCGCTCGCCGGCCGAACTGGCGCAGGATCGCAGCAAGGGCCGCGCGCGGGTCCGCACGCTGGCCTCGTTGCGGTGCGGCGTAACGCGGCCGCCCGAGCGGATCGCGCGTCTTTTCGAGCTCCAGCTGGCGGATGTCGCGCGAGATCGTCGCCTGGGTGACCTCGCACCCCGCCGCGGCGAGCGCCTCCAGCAACTCCAGCTGGGTGCCGATCCGGCGACGCGAGACGAGGCTCCCGATCAACCTCTGCCGTTCGGCCTTCGAGAGGAACCTCCGATCGTGCTGCATAATCGCAGCATAAGTATTCAGATGTTTCGACCCGGAGCCGGTCGGCAAGGGAACTGCCATGCTACGCAAAGGACTCTGGGTCGTCCTCTCCGCCCTCAGCGTCATCGGTGCTCGCCGCGCGAGCGCCGCCGTCTGGCGCATCGCCACCGGCGAGGACCCGCCGACCAAGAAGGCGTGAACACCTTCCAGGCCTGGAACCACGGACGGAATTGCCGCGACCCGCGTTCGGTCTGGCGTCAATCCCGAGAGGTTGCCCCGTGAGCAAGGTGGACCAGCTGGTCGACCGAGGTGCCGACCGTCTCCAGGAATTCGCAGAGCGCGCCGCCGCGAAAGGAGGAGCGCAGTCGAAGCTCGCTGAGCTTCTCGCCGAGGATGCGGCCTTCCTGCGCAAGTTGAAGCCGAGCCTGATGGCGAAGCGCGCACGGGGCGACGCGCCGCGAAACCAGCAGCCGGGCGCAGGCGTAGTCGCGCCCTCCGGCCCGCAGCTCGGCTCGCGCCCGAAGAGGGGCTCGGGAGGCGGACCGAACCCGTTCGTCGTCGTCGGCGCGGCGCTCGCCGCCGGGATCCTGCTCGCGAAGGTGGTCGACTGGAGAGGTCATGCGCACCCCCGGGACTAAGAACTCCCTTCGGATCGAAGCACGGGCCGTGCTGCCCGTGGTCATTCCGAGATGAGCTCCAACCCGCGAAGCCTCGGCGCCGGGGCGAAGGCGGTCGCGGAGCGTGTCAGCACGCTCGCGCGGCTCGAGCTTGAGCTGGCGGCCCTGGAGCTCAAGCGGAAGCTGGCAGCGCTTGGCGTCGGCATCGCGCTCGGCCTCGGCGCGCTCGTCTTCCTGCTCTTCGCACTTGGCTTCGGACTCGCAGCGGGGGCGGCGGCACTCGCAACGGCGATGTCGACCTGGCTCGCGCTCCTGATCGTGACCGGCGTCCTCCTCCTGATCGTGGCCGTGCTGGCCGTCCTCGCGCTCCGAGCGATCAGGAAGGGCACGCCGCCCGTGCCGGAGCAGGCGATCGAGGAGGCGAAGTTGACAA
>JBBQDZ010000098.1:0-8859 GCA_038320185.1 Gaiellales bacterium | reverse complement strand
GCGCCAAGCCGGTAGGCGAGCAATCTGCCCCCCTGACGAAAGGGGACGAGGTTCGGGTCGTAGGCGCGGTGGAGGTCGGCGATCGTCGAACACGGCCCGACGCCGCCGCTCGTCCGCAGTCGGATGCTCCAGGTGACGATTCCGATCGCCGTCTTGCCGCCTGACCGGAAGTAGACGTCGAGGTTGCGTTGCGGGAAGGAGAGACGCTCGAGCCCGCCCTCGAGACGGTCGAGGCGCCAGGGTCGGCCGAACGCCGCGCGGTAGTACGAGGAAGGCTTGCCGAGGACAGCGCCGGCGATCGCCGTCTGCGTGATCGTCGTCGGCCGCCCGAGCGCGGTGAGGGCGAGCACGGCGAGCGCGAGGCTCCGCACGGCGTCCAAGGTACACCCAGATGCCTGATCGGCAAGTCGCGCGAGTCGGGTGCGCATCTAGACTCGGCGCCCGTGAGGGCGCCTGCGACCCCCGGTACCGCTGTGGTCGACGAGCTCGCGGAGCTGCTGGCGATCCCGAGCGTGAGCGCCGACGCCGCCCACGCCGAGGATGTGCTCCGGGCGGCGGTCTGGGTACGCGACTTCGTCCGCCGTAGCGGCGAGTGCGAGGTCGTCGACTGGAAAGGGCACCCGCTGGTCGTCGGGGAGGTGCGCGCCTCGAGCGGCGGCGAGGGAGCTCCGACGGTGATCTGTTATGGGCACTTCGACGTCCAGCCGCCTGCGCCGCTCGAGCTCTGGGAAACACCGCCCTTCGAGGCGACCGTTCGCGGCGACTACCTCTACGCCCGTGGCGTCGCGGACGACAAGGGGCAGCTGTACATGCTGCTCAAGGCTGCCGAGGAGCTTGCGCGGGAGGGGGCGCTGCCCGTGAACGTCCGCTTCTGCTGCGACGGGGAGGAGGAGATCGGCGGCCACTCGATCGTCGACTTCCTGGCCGCCGACGAGCGAGGCGGCGACGTCTGCGTCATCTTCGACAGCGGGATGGTCGCGCGCGGGGTTCCGGCCTTCAACCTGGCGACGCGCGGCCTCGTCTACTTCCATGTGCGCGTGAGGACCGGTGCGGCCGATCTCCACTCGGGAATCTACGGCGGCGCCGCTCTGAACGCGGTGCACGCGCTCGTGCAGACGCTTGCCGGCGTTCTCCCTCGAGACGGCCGCCTCGTCGAGCCGCTGCGGGTTGGGATCGCGGCTCCGACCGAGGAGGAGCTTGCCGGCTGGGCGGAGCTCCCTTCTGGCGCGGGCGAGCTCGCGGATCAGGGCGCGCGACCGGCCGACCCGCGCGGGGCCGAGGAGTTCTACCTCCGCACGTTCGCGGAGCCGGCGCTCGACGTGAACGGCATCGAGGGTGGCTCGTCGCAGCTCCAGAAGACGGTGCTGCCGGTGCTGGCGGAGGCCAACCTCTCGATTCGCCTCGCGCCCGGGCAGGACGTCGAGACGATCGCCGCCGCGGTCGAGCGCCTCCTGCGCGACTCCGCTCCCGACGGCGCGGTACTCGAGGTTCAGCGGGTGTCGTCGGCGCGGCCCGGCCTCGTCCGGCCCGATTCGCCCGCGATCCAGCTCGGCCTCGCTGCCTTCGAGCGTGCGCTTGGAACCCGTCCGCTGCTCGTCCGCTCTGGCGGGACGCTTCCGATCGTTCCGGCGCTCGCCGATCAGGGGATCCCCGCGATCGTGACCGGCTTCGCTCTTCCGGACGCGAACGTGCACTCGCCGAACGAGCGCCTGCTGCTCGAATACCTGCCGCTGGGGATTGCTGCCGCCCGCGAGCTCTTCGGCGCCTTCGCCGCGCTGCCCGCGCCGCGGTGATCGACCTCCACTCGCACGTCCTCCCGGGACTCGACGACGGGGCCCAGACGCTCGAGGAGAGCGTCGAGATCGCGCGTGCCGCCGTCGCCGACGGCATCCGGGTGCTCGCGGCGACGCCACACGTCCGCGACGACTTTCCCACCGAGCCGGGCGAGATGGAGCGTGCCGTGGCCGGACTTCGCGTGGAGCTCGAGCGCCAGGAGGTGCCGCTCGAGCTGCGGCCCGGCGGGGAGATCGCGCTCGATCGCCTCGACGGGCTCGCGGTCGAGGAACTCCGGCGGTTCGGGCTCGGCGGGAACCACGAGTACCTGCTCGTCGAGTTCCCGTACGTGGGCTGGCCGCTCGACCTGCCCGACCGGCTCTTCCGGCTGCGCGTCGAGGGCTTCACGCCGGTTCTCGCCCACCCCGAGCGAAACGCCGACGTCCAGTTCGCTCCCGAGCGCCTGGCTCCGCTCGTGGAAGCCGGGACCCTTGTCCAGCTAACGGCCGCCTCGATCGACGGACGAGTCGGGCGGAACGCCCGCGGCACGGCGCTGCGCCTCCTGGAGCTTGGACTCGCCCACGTCGTCGCGAGCGATGCGCATGCGCCTGACCTGCGAGCGATCGGCATGTCTACGGCCGCGGAGGCGATCGGCGACGAGGCGCTGGCGCGCTGGCTTTGCGAGGAGCTGCCGGCAGCGATCGTCGACGCCCGCGACCTTCCCGAGCGCCCCCAGGCGCAACGGCGCGGCTGGCTGAGCCGGTTCGGCCTCTAGGGGGCCTGTCCGGGAAGTAACTCAGGGCGCCTGACAGACGCCACGCGGCGCGAGGCCGTGTCCTCAGTCGCGCCGACATGCCTGCAGATCGACGCTCCCTGCCTCCTTGCCTCGCACCCACGTGTCGCGTGCCATCCACCGTGGCCACTTTCCGGACAGGCCCCTAGCCCGAGCGCCAGCCCGACCCGAGGAGCTCGCGCACCTCGTCGACGCCGGCCTGCCACATCCGCAGGACCTCCTCGTCGTCCGCGCGGGCATAGACGCCGCCGTAGGAGCCGTCGCCGAGCAGCTCGCGCACGCCGGCCGCGTCACGCACCCGCAGCGCCGCGAGGTCGACGAGCGGCTTGCGGGCGGCCGGCAGCGTCACGCCGGGTAGGCGCGTCCACGGAAGGTTCTCCGTCCAGGAGGCGTGACTGGAATCGGGATCGGTCTCCTCGACCACGCCCCAGACGCGGGGGCTCGCCCACCAGTTGTGGAAGATCGCCTGCGCGCCCGGCCGGTCGGCCGACCACTCGGAGACGGCGCCCGCCGCCGGAGCGTTTCCCCCGTGACCGTTGACGACGAGTAAGCGGCGGAATCCCTGTGCGTGGAGCGATTCGAGGAGGTCGCGCACGACGGCGAGGAAGGTGCCGAGCCGGAGCGTCGGGCTGCCCGGATAGGCCGCGAAGGTCGGCGTGAAGCCGTAGGCGAGCGCCGGGAAGACGGGCACCCCGAGCGGCTCCGCCGCCTCGACTGCCACACGCTCGGCCAGGATCGAGTCGGTTGCGAGCGAGAGGTACGCGTGCTGCTCGGTCGACCCGAGCGGCAAGATGGCGCGATCGTCTCGCTCGAGATAGGCCTCGAGCTGCAACCAGTTGAGGTCTGCGACTCTCATGCGAGGAGTGTCTCCAGGATCCACGGCACGTCGCGGCAGCGCTCGAGAAGCGGTGCGTAGAGATCCAGGTCCGCCTGCGTCGTCGGCCGGTGGGTGCCGTCCGGTTCGATGCCGGAAAGATGAACCTGCCGCAGGCGTTCGCCAAAGGCGTCGAGGAGGTGGTGGCCCGCGGCGAGGCTGGGGTCGACGGTCCAAGCGTGCGCGACGTCGAGGCAGTAGGACGCCTCAGGCAGGGCATCGAAGAACGGCCGCAGCTCCTGCACCGTGCGCCCGCAGTGCTTCGTCACGTCCATGCTCTCGAGCGCGACGCGTGCCCCGAGCGTGCGCAGCGGCGCGGGGTCGAGCGAGCGCGACGGGTGGACGACGATCGTCTCGATGCGCGCCGGTAGCCGCTCGAGCGAGCGCGCCAGCTCCTCCCAGGTCCGCGTCCTCCGCTCCGCCGGGGCGTGGGCCGAGACATAGCCGAAGGCGCCGAGCTCGAGACTCCCCGCTTCGGCGAGATCGAGCAGCGCGTCGAGCCCTTCCTCGAAGAGCGCAGCCAGCTCGACCGCCGCGCTGCCGAACTGCCGCGCCCGCTCGAGGCCGGCGGGGAGGTCGCCCCAGGTGGCCGGGTCGGCGGCGGTGGAAAGGCCGACTCGGTCGTGGTCGGCTATGACCACGGCGGCGCGTTGTGCACCCAGCGGCCGCCGAGCATGGTCGCGACCACCTGCACCTCCCCGAGCTCCTCCGGCTGGCATGAGACGGGGTCGCGATCGAGCACGACCAGGTCGGCCAGGTAGCCCGGCAGGAGCTTGCCGCGACGCCGTTCGTCGCGGGTGAGCCATGCGGGCGCGACGGTCGAGGCCTCGAGCGCCTCCTGGACCGTCAGGGCCTGCTCGGGATGCCACGCGGGACGCTCGTCGAGCGTCCGCAGGACGGCCGCGCGGATGCCGAGCAGCGGGTCGAGCTCCTCGATCGGCGCATCCGAGCCGTTCGCGAGCATGGCTCCCGCGTCCAGGAGCGAGCGGTAGGCGTAGGCGTCGCCCGTCCTCCCGCCCCAGAAGCGTTCGGCGAGGTCACGGTCGGAGGGCGCGTGACTGAACTGCACCGAGGCGGCGACGCCGAGACGACGGAAGCGTCCTACGTCCGCGGGATCGAGGAGCTGCGCGTGCTCGATCCGGGGGCGCAGCCGTCGCGGCTCCCACTCCCCCCGCGTCTCCTCGAGCGCGTCGAGCGCCTCGCGGTTGGCGAGGTCGCCGATGGCGTGAACGGCGACCGGCCAGCCGGCGCGAGCTGCTCGGCGGACGATGTCCGCGAAAGCGCTGCGGCTTGTGATCTCGACCCCCGAGCCGTCGAGGAGCCGCGCGGTCGCAGAGCCGAGCGTGCCGTCCATGAAGACCTTCAGGTAGCCGATTCGCAGCAGGTCGTCGCCGATCCCGGGTGGCACCCCCGCCTCGACAAGGCGGTCGAGATGCTCGTGCGGGAGCGACTGCCACACACGGAGAGTCAGCGCCCCGTCCTCGCGAAGCCGCTGCCACAGCCTCGGCGCCCCGAGCCAGCCGTCCTTGTCGTGCACGGCCGTCACGCCGCGGGCGTTCGCCAGCCGCACGCCCCCGCGCATCGCCTCGACGTACTCGTCGTCGGTCGTCTCGACGTAGCGCTCCTTGAAGCGCCAGGCTGACTCCTCACGCAAGACGCCTGTCGGCTCTCCTCGGTCGTCGCGCTCGACCACGCCGCCCGTCACCTCGAGGTCGTTCCGCGCGAGGGCGAGGGCAGCCGAGTTCAGCCACAGCGAGTGGTAGTCGCGGGCGAGGAGCGCGGCGGGTCGCTCGCCGGTGACCCCATCGAGCGCCTGGCGCGTCGGCTCGACGGAGGGCGACCACTCACCGCTTCGCCAGCCGAGCCCCCGCAGCCAGCGGCCCGGAGGCAGCATCTCTGCCGCAGCGCGCACACGCGCGAGCGCTTCGTCTAGGGAGGCGGCCCCTTCGAGCCGGATCTGCCGCTGAGCCGTCGCCCACGTCGGGAAGTGGACGTGCGAGTCGGTGAATCCCGGCAGGACGCAGCGGCCCTCGAGATCGACGCGGTCGGGGCTCGCGAGCGCCCTCTCGTGCGTTCCGATACCTCCCGCGATATGCTCGCCCGCGATCGCGAGTGCACGGGTGGTCGGGAGCGAGCGCTCCATCGTCCTGAACACCCCGTTCTCGAGGATCACCGGCGGTGACTCTAGCCCCAGAACCCGGCGAGCCCCAAGGAGGGAACCGTGACCGAGTGGCACATGGAAGGCCCGTACATCAAGAACTGCAACTGCAATCCCGGGTGTCCCTGCGACTTCAACCAGAACCCGACCTACGGCAACTGCGAGGGCATGGCGGGGATGCGGATCGACAGTGGCGCGTTCGGGGAGGTCGACCTGAGCGGCCTTGCCTGGGGTGCGACCTACCGCTGGCCCGGCGCGCTGCACGAGGGCAACGGCGAGCTCCAGCCCTTCGTCGACGAGAAGGCGGATGAGAGCCAGCGCGACGCGATCCTGCAGATCCTGAGCGCCCAGCACGGCGGCACCTTCTTCGAGGTCCTCTCGGTGGTGGCCCCGCACGTGAAGGAGCCGGTGTTCTGCCCGATTGATTTCGAGGTCGACCTCGAGCAGCGCAGCGCGCGCGTGCGCTTCGGCGATCAGGTCGAGACCGAGACCGAGACGCTTCGCGGCATCGACCCGCCCGACCCCTACCGGGTGCTGATCAAGATCCCGGGTGGCATGGAGTACGTGAACGAGACGGGGGAGGCAGAGGTCGCTTCCGCGAAGACGGTGCGCTCGACCGGGACACTCGCCTTCGACCTCACCGACGGCCACTCCTCGCTCGCCTACGTGCGTCACGGGAGCGATGTCGAGACCGCCGAGTTCCGCCCGACTGTGGTGGGTGGCTGACGCAGGGAGCGTGCGCGGCGCCTTCGTCGATCACCTGACGCTGGAGGTCGCCGACTACGAGGCGAGCAGGCGCTTCTACCGCGCCGCGCTCGTCCCGTGGGACGCCCGCGAGGTCGAGATGGGGGAGGCGACCGCGTTCGGGCCAGAGGGAAGTCAGGACCTCATCGTCAGGGCCGGGCGGTCCTCCGGCCCAATCCATGTCGCGTTCGCGGCTCCCGACCGTGCGACCGTCGATGCCTTCCACGCGGCGGCGCTCGCAGGCGGTGGCCGTGAGAACAGTGCGCCCGGTCCGCGACCCAAGTACCACCCGGGGTACTACGCCGCCTACGTCCTCGACCCCGACGGGAACAACGTCGAGGCCGTCTTCCATGGGGCTCGGGCCTAGGCGCCCGGCCGAACCAGGGGCTTGTACTTGATCCGGTGCGGCTCGAGCGCGGCGGCGCCGCGCGTCTGCCTCGCCCACGCCGCGTACTCCTCGTAGCTGCCCTCGAACCAGGTGACCTCGGAGTCGCCCTCGAAGGCGAGGACGTGCGTGGCGACGCGGTCGAGGAACCATCGGTCGTGGGTGATGACGACGGCGCAGCCAGCGAAGTCGAGGAGCGCGTCCTCGAGCGCTCTCAGCGTGTCGACGTCCAGGTCGTTCGTCGGCTCGTCGAGCAGCAGGAGGTTGCCGCCGCTGCGCAGGAGCTTCGCGAGGTGGACGCGGTTGCGTTCGCCGCCGGAAAGCGAGCCGACGCGCTTCTGCTGGTCGGGTCCCTTGAAGTTGAACCAGGAGACGTACTGGCGGGAGTTCACCTCCCTCGTGCCGAGCGCGATGGTGTCGAGGCCGCCTGAGATCTCCTTCCAGACGGAGTTCTCCGGCGTCAGGTCAGCACGCGCCTGGTCGACGTAGGCGATCTGCACCGTCTCGCCGACGTGAAGCTCGCCCTCGTCCGGGCGCTCCTCACCCGCGATCATCCGGAAGAGCGTCGTCTTGCCGGCTCCGTTCGGGCCGATGACGCCGACGATGCCCCCGGGCGGGAGCGAGAAGGACATGTCCTCGACGAGGAGACGATCGCCGAAGCCCTTGGAGACGCGGTCCGCCTCGACGACGAGGTCGCCGAGCCGTGGCCCGGCCGGAATGTGGATCTCCACCCGGTCGAGCCGCACGTCCCGGTCCTGCGCCAGGAGGCGCTCGTAGGCTCCGAGCCGGGCCCTCGACTTTGCGTGGCGCGCCCGCGGCGGGCTGCGTACCCACTCGAGCTCGCGCGCGAGGGCCCGCCGGCGCGCCGACTCCTGGCGCTCCTCGACGGCGAGGCGCGCCTGCTTCTGCTCGAGCCAGCCCGAGTAGTTGCCCTCGTAGGGGATGCCGCGTCCGCGGTCGAGCTCGAGGATCCACCCCGCCACGTTGTCCAGGAAGTACCGGTCGTGCGTGACGGCCACGACCGTCCCCTCGTAGTCCGCGAGAGATCGCTCGAGCCAGGCCACCGACTCTGCGTCGAGGTGGTTCGTCGGCTCGTCGAGGAGCAGGAGGTCGGGCGAGGAGAGGAGGAGCCTGCACAGGGCGACGCGCCGGCGCTCGCCGCCGGAGAGGGTCGTGACGTCGCGGTCGCCGTCCGGGAGCCGCAGGGCGTCCATCGCCCGCTCGAGCGTCGCGTCGAGTGCCCAGGCGTCTTGCCGGTCGATCTGATCCTGCACCGCGGCCTGCTCGTCGAGCAGCGCGGTCATCGCCTCGACGTCGAGCGGCTCGCCAAAGCGCAATGAGAGCGCCTCGAAGCGGTCGAGGAGGTCGCGCAGGTGCCGGACGCCGTCCTCGACGTTGCCGCGGACGTCCTTCGTGGGATCGAGCTCGGGCTCCTGCGAGAGCAGGCCCACGGTCGCGCCCTCCGCAAGCTCGGCGCGTCCGCTCGAGGTCTCCTCGACTCCGGCCATGATGCGCAGGAGCGTCGACTTGCCTGCTCCGTTCGGGCCGAGGACGCCGATCTTCGCGCCCGGCAGGAACGCGAGCGTGATGTCGTCCAGGACCTTCCGCTCGGGACCGTAGAACTTGGAGACCCGGAGCATCGTGAAGACGTAGTCCGCCATGCGGGCGCGGACGATAGCGGCGCGGCTCGACGGTGAGTCAGCAGGCTACGCGGCCGCAACCTCCGCGGTGCAGAACGCGCAACGGCGTGCCGCGACGGGGATCTCGCTGAGGCACTCCGGGCAAGTACGTGTCGTCGCGTCGATCGGCGGCTCGCTCCGGCGGCGCGCCACCAGGGCGTTCACCGGCCTGAGCACGAGGAAGAACAGGACCGCGGCGACGAGCAGGAACGCGATCAGCGCGTTCAGGAAGTGCCCGTACGTGAAGCGGCTGCCGTTGACGGAGAAGCTCAGGCCGGAGAAGTCGTGGTTGCCGGCGATCGCCGAGATCAGCGGAGTGACGAGATCGGCGACGAGCGCCGCGATGAGCGCTGCGAAGGCGATCCCGATCACGATCCCGACCGCCATGTCGACCAGGTTCCCGCGCAGCAGGAACCCCCGAAAGTCCTTCAGCATCCGTTCCTCCTTCTGGAG
>JBBQDZ010000097.1:0-8973 GCA_038320185.1 Gaiellales bacterium | reverse complement strand
GGGCGTACCCGCCCCGAGCCGCCGGCCGAGGCACCTGACGCGCCGACGAGCGAGCCGGGGCCGCCGGAGCGGGCCGAGGCCGACTGGGTTTCGTGGCGCGTGCACGCCGCGCTCGAGCAACTGCCCGAGCGCGAGCAGGCCGTCCTCCAGTTGGCCTACTGGAGCGGTCTCTCGCAGAGCGAGGTTGCGAACTTCCTCAACGTTCCGCTCGGAACTGTCAAAACACGCACGCGAAGCGGGCTGGCCCACCTCTCCGAGCTGCTCGAAGGCGAGCTCGGGTGAGGGGGCTACGATGAGCGACCGTCCCGATCTGCGCGAGCTCCTGGGCCCGGAGGTTCCCGAGCAGGAGTTCGATCGACTGCGCTCGGTCCACGAGGCGCTCCTCGCGGCCGGGCCCCTTCCCGAGCTCGGCCCGGCGCTCTCGGAGCCGCCGGCGACCGGCGGGCGGGAGGGCCTCCTGTTCTTCCTGCCACGCAGGCGGCTCGGCGCCGCGCTCCTGCTCGCTGCCGCGCTCGCCGCCATCGCCTTCGGCGGCGGATACTTCGCCGGCCACCGGGGCCACGGCTTCAAGAGCTCCTACACGGTCGTTATGCACGGGACGGGGACCGCCCGGACCGCGCGCGCCTCCATCCTCGTGGGCGGCTCCGACAGCGGCGGCAACGTGAAGCTCTTGATGCGCGTGCGCGGCCTGAGGCAGATCCCGGGGCGCGGCTACTACGAGCTCTACCTGACGAAGGGCCACCGCCTGATCCTCTCCTGCGGCACCTTCGACGTCGCAGCCGCCACCAAGACGACCGAAGTGCGGCTGAGCGTCCCGTACCGGCTGAAGAAGGGCCTCGGGTGGGTCGTCACGAGCGAGAAACCCGGCCAGCGGACGACGGGACCGACGGTCCTCTCGACCTGAGTCGTGACCGCCTTACGGCGCGGCGCGTCCGGCTGCCACGAACGACTCGTATGTGACCGGCATCTTCTCGGCGAGGAAGCGCTCGCACGCCTCCGCGTAGCGCCGGATCTCCCGCTGGGCCGTCTCGGCAGCCCGTAGCGAGAGGAAGTTCATGAGCGCGCGAGCGTTGACCGTCCAGTAGAACTCGGTATACGCACCCACCGGCATGACGCAGCGGGCGAGCTCGCGCGCCACGCCAAGCTCGACGAGACGTTCGTACGCCCCGTAAGCAGCTGCGTAGACCGACGCCAGCTCCTCGCGCGTCGACTGTGCGAGCTCGTGCGAGACGCCCTCGAAGGAATAGGCGCCGGGCTTGCCGACCTGTGAGCGGACGTCTTCCGGCTCCGGCACGTAGAAGTCGTCGGTCGCTCGCGCGTAGCGCATCGAAAACTCGTTGAAAGAGCCCATACGGTGCCGGAACCATTCCCGCGCCACGAAGATCGGAGCACGGATGTGGAAGCGGAAGGCGTTGTGCTCGAAGGGCGTCCCGTGCCGGTCGCGCATGAGGAAGCGAACGAGGCCCTCGTCGGAGGAGTCCATTTCGTCCTTGCGCCGCGCAAAGCTCACGCGCGCCGCGTTGACCACCGAAAGGTCACTCGCCATCGCATCGTCGAGCCGGACGAAGCCGTGGTCGAGAACCTGGATCGTCTCTGCGGGTATCACTTCCGCCGTGACGGACACCGCGACCACTCTAGCGCGGGCCTATGTCGGCGCCTCCGGCTTCTCCTACCCGTCCTGGCGGCCGGGGTTCTACCCGGCAGGGGTCCGACCGGGCGAGTTCCTGCGCCACTACGCGACCCGGCTGAACTCGGTCGAGCTGAACACGACCGGGTACCGCCTCCCGTCGGAGGGGCAGTTCGAGCGCTGGGCCGCGGAGACTCCGCCGGGCTTCCGGTTCTCCGTCAAGATGCCGGCCCGCGGGCTACGCGAGCTCGGGACCTTCGAGGAGCGCGTCAGGCGCCTGGGCGACCGCCTCGGCCCGGTGCGAATCGTCGTCCAGCAGGCGCGCGACGAAGGTTGGCTCGCGTACGTCCTCGGCTCCGTCGACCAAGCGATCCGTTACGTGTTCGATTTCCGGCACCCCACCTGGGACGGAGTCGACGTCCCCCGGGTCAACGGGCTCGAGAGCCCGGCGTCCTTCCGCTACCTGCGACTCCGTGAGCCGCCCTACGACGACGAAGACCTTTGTGCCTGCGCAGCCCGCATCCGCGCCCTGCTTGCGAACGGTGCGGACGTCTACTGCTACTTCAAGCACGAGGACGAGCCGACCGCCCCTCGCTACGCGGAACGGCTCCAGGAGTTGCTTCAGTAACCCGGCGGGCCGGAGGGCAGGCTGCGAGGACAGCCCGCCACTCCGCTTATCGTGCGCCCGAATCGCCGACGGCCGGGGTCTGAAGCCGTCGGGCGGGGCGCACGGACCCGCCGATTGCCTCAGTATCGCGCTTCGCCGGCGCTCACTCAACTCGGAGCAGCTGCGTCAGCAGCCGCGATGGATCGTGAGCGCGTAGGCGAGCTTCGGCCACTCCGCGAAGACGTAGTCGAAGACGTGCCTGAGGGCGTACCGCGCGCCGACCGCGCGGACGCGGCCGTCCACACAGCGCTTGAACAGCATCCGCGCCCTCGTCACGTGGAAGGTCGACGTGACGACCACGACCGAGCGCCACCGCCGAGCGGCCGCGAGACGGCCGAACGTCTCCGCCTCGCCCTGCGTCGAGTCGGGCTTCGGGACGAAGCAGACCACGCGGAAGCCCGGGCCGCCATGCCGGCAGAGCCGGTTCGCCTGCGGCCAGCCCGGGTCGCGGCCGTGCGAGATGACGAGCACGGGCGCGACGCCGCGGCCCATCAGATCGAGCGCCCTGTCGAGGCGCGGCACCTTCGACCCGGACAGCACGACGACGGCATCCGCGCGACCCGGCCGGTCCTGGTGAGGGACGAGGAAGAGTTTGAAGGTCGCGACGACCCACGCGACGACGAGGGCGAGGAAGAGAAAGACACGACGGCCTGGAAACAGGAACAACCGTCCGACAAGCTAGCGGCGAGCCCAGTCGGCGCGGCCTCGAGCCTCGGCGCTCAGAAGCCGGCGGCGGCGCCGAGGTGGCGTTCGTAGGCGCCCGTCTCGACGATTGCCATTGCCTCCCGCGCTGCGTGCTCGAGCTCGGCGTCGGTGTTGAAGAAGTGCGGCCCGAAGCGCAGGCCGACGCCGGGGCGGTAGTCGCAGACGATCTCGCGCGCGGCCAGCTCGCGATGCACGGCTTCGAACTCGGGGAGCCCGACGCTGACGGTCCCGCCGCGCAGGTTCGCGTCGTGCGGGCCCGCCACTTCGTAGCCCGCCTGCGAGAAGAGGCGCGCGAGCAGCTCCGTCTGCACGAGGGAGCGCCCGCGGATGCGCTCGACCCCGATTTCCTCGATCAGGTCGTACCCCGCCGTCGCGGCGTACAGGGCCGGGACGTTCGGCGTGCCCGTGAGGAACCGCCTCGCGCCCTCCGCGTAATCGAGCTCCGGCTCGAACGCGAACGGCTGCGCATGCGCCTGCCAGCCGACGAGCGTCGGCTCCAGCCGCTCCGCGAGGTCCGGCCGGACGTAGAGCCAGCCGGCGCCGGGCCCTCCGCACAGCCACTTGACGCTGCCGCCGACAGCGAAGTCGACGCCGAGCGCGGTCACATCGAGCGGCACCGTTCCCGCCGACTGGTAGGCGTCGAGAACGACGTAGGCCCCCGCCTCGTGCGCGCGACGGACGATCGCCTCCACATCCTGGATCGCTGCGGTCCGGAAGAGCACGTGGCTGATCGGGACGAGGAGCGTCCGCTCGTCGATCGCCTCGACGATCGCGGCGTCGTCCGGGCACACGACGATCTCGGCGCCGCGCGCCGCCTGTGCCTGGTAGAGGTAGCGCACCGAAGGGAAGTTCTCCTCCTCGTAGACGACCCTGTTGCGCGGCCCCTCGAACGAGAAGCAGGAGAGGACGATCGCCTCGGCGACCGTGACGTTCTGGTGCATCACCGTCGAACCGTGCGCCGCGCCGACGATGCGTCCGACCTGGTCGCCGACGGTGACCGGCAGCTCCCACCAGCCTTCTCCCCACGCCCGTACGCCCCGTGTCGACCACGTCCGCGCGTATTCGGCGAGACGGCGCTCCGCCTCGGTGGGCATGGGTCCGAGCGAGTGGCTGATCAGGTAAGTCGTCTCCGCGAGGATCGGAAACTGCTCGCGGTAGTCCTCGAGCTCCACCGCGACGAGTCTACTCGGGCGTTCGCGCGAGAATCACGAGCCGCGTCTGCGCGGTGAGCGGCTCGCGCTCGAGGCCGCCGAAGCACTCGACACCGACGTAGCCGGCCTCCTCGAGTAGGCGGACGAGCTCGGTCGCGGTGTAGAGGCGTATCCGGTAGGTGATGCCCTGGCGTTGTCCATCGGGGCCGACGATCACATGGTCGGTCTCGATCATCCCGCTCACCGGATCGAACCGACGCTCCTCGAGGAGCGTCGAGCCGCCGCCGAGGTTGTCCCAGCCGCGCGGCTGGAAGATGGCGATCAGCCGGTCCCGGTGCATCGTCTCGACGACGAGCGAGCCGCCGGGCCGGAGCACACGGTGGAACTCTCCAAGAGTCGCCCGGTCGCCCTCCTCGCCCCGATAACCCAGGGAGCTGAAGAGATTGAGGACGCAATCGAAGCTCGTCGGCTCGAACGGGAGCTGACGGTGGTCGGCCTGACGAAGGCGAGGGGAGTCAGCCGCTCCCGCGCGGCGGCGGGCTTCCGCGAGGAGCACCGGCGAGCGATCGGCGCCGGTGACCCGGTAGCCGGCCAACGCGAGCGGGATCGAGTGCCGCCCGTACCCGCAGGGCGCGTCGAGCACCTCCGCCGGCGGCTCGACGCCGGCGAGCCGCACCGCTCCGAGCGCCTGCGCCTCCGCGTCGCCGCCGCGCCCGAGCACCGCGTAGCCCCGCAGGTACATCTCATCGAAGAGCTTGTCCCAGTCGTCCTTCACGGCTCGCGGATCCTCTCCGCTCAACTCAGACGCTTCAGCAGGCCGAGTGCCTGCTGGTCCCAGGGCACACGGTGGGTGACCCCTGCCTGCTTCAGCTCGGCGAAGTGCGCCAGGTACCAATCGTAGGTCTCGACCAGCGCCTGCTCGTTCGAGAGCCGGGGCGAGAACCCGAGCAAGCGCTGCGCCTTCGAGGTGTCGACGAAGGAGTCACGGTGGGCGGTCTTGTAGTGCCACTCCGCGAGGGGCGAGAGCTTCAGGAGCTCGAGCGCGCGCAGCGCCACCTCGGCGGGCCGCGCGGGAATCGGCGTCAGCCGGCTCGACGAGCCCGCGTGGTCGATCAGCGCCTGGAGGTCCGAGCGAACCGTTCCGAACTCCGTCGCTCCGACGTTGAGCGTCTCACGCGCGACGCCCTCGGCGCCGGCCGCGCAGACGATCGCCTCGACGAGGTCAGCCACCGCGAGCAGCTGGTAGCGATTCGAGCCGTTGCCGAGGATGTAGATGCGCCTGCCCTCGCGAATCCAGTCGAAGAGGATCTCGAAGACGCCGAGCCGTTCGGCCCCGATGAACGTCTTCGGCCGGATCGTGACGATGTCCAGCCCCTGGCGCACGAAGTCGCCGCAGATCCGCTCCGCCGCGATCTTCGAGCCGCCGTAGTGGCCGACGCCGTGCAGCGGCGCGTCCTCGGGAATCGGATGCACCTTCGGCACCCCGTAGACCGCGGTCGAGCTGATAAAGACGACGCGCCGGACGCCGGCGTCGCGTGCGGCCCGCAGGAGCGTCCCGGTGCCGCGGACGTTCGCCGACCAGATCGACTCCCGCTTCGCCTGGATCGGAAGCGCGGCCGCGGCGTGCACGAGCACGTCCGCTCCCGCTACGAGCCGCCCTGCGAGTGCCTCGTCGCGGATGTCGCCGCGCAGCTCCTCGACCGAGTGCTCGAGCCCGGGATCGTCGAGCGGCACGAGGTCGAGGCTGCGGACGGCGTGCCCGTCCGCGAGCAGCCGCCGCGAGAGATGGAGGCCGAGAAAGCCGGCCCCACCGGAGATCGCCCAGAGCATGGCGCGCACGTTACCGCCGCGTCACGCGGCCGAGAACGGCCCGCCTAGCGAGCGTTTGCGGTCGCGGCGACCGGAGCCGGAGGTGCCGGCCGCGGCGGGGGCCTCGAGTCGACGAGGACGGCGGCTGCGAGCAGAACCGCCATTCCGACGGCACTCTCGCCCGCCAGACTCCGCGGGATCCGGAGGAGGATCCCGTCGCGGCCAGTCTCGAGGAGGGGCCGCACGAAGAAATGGTGGAAGGCGCCCCACGAGAGCGCGACGCACACGAGGCCGAGCTTCACGAGCAGCACGCGCCCGTAGCCTTCGGCCCAGAGGTCGTGCAGGTGGGGCAGTCGCAGGATGCTCAGATAGACGCCGGCTGCGACGAGCAGCGCCACGAGGATGCCGGCGAGCCGCGAGAAGCGCAGGAACGCCTCGCGGCGCAGAGCGGGCGCGCTCGGCCACACGACGAACACGAGCTGCACGAGACCGCCGAGCCAGAGCGACGCCGCCGACAGATGCACCCAGTCGGCGAGCTCGGAACGCCAGGAGGAGCCGGGGTCCGCCGCGGAGTGCCCGGAGAGGGAGAGCCCGGAGGCGGTTCCAAGCGCGAGCATGAACGCGGGCCAGAGGAAGATCGTCCTCGCCGTGAGCCAGCCCAGGAACAGGAGCGCGGCGACGAACGCGAACCCGAGCGTCATCGCGATGAACGCGGTGCCGAAGCGCGTCCCGCCGGCAATCGGCGACAGATCGCCGTAGACGAAGCGAGCGAACGGGAGCTGGAGGGCGTCTTCGGCCCGCAGGAGGAAAGCGAGGATCCCGACCTCGAGCACGACTAGGACCCCGGCACCGGTCACAAGGTAGAAGCGCCGCTCGAAGGCGGGAGGCGTCGGGCCGCGCAGCACGAGCAGCCGGAAGCCCAGGCCCCCGGCGAGGAGGGCGAGGCCGATGAAGTACGCCCACCGGACGAGGTGCTCGGTCCGGGTCGGGCCGGAGGCGCCGAATGCTTCCGTCGGCGGTGGTGCTGCGTAGCGGACGCCGAAGGTGAAGACGCCCGAGACCACATGGCCGTCACCCGAGAGCACGTGCCAGCGCACGGTGTACGGGCCACGCCCGAGGTGCAGGAGCCGCGCACGCACGACGCGACGGTCGCCCTCGGCAGACGCGCGAAGTGACACGAGGCGGCCGGTCGCAGTGCGCACCTCGATCGCGCCCGGGAGGGCGGTCACCTCCTGATCGAAGCGCAGGACGATGGCGCGCGGCGCGACCTCGAGTCGCTGCTGGAAGCGCGGCGACGCGTCGCTCAGGGCCGCGTGCGCGAGCGCCGAGCCCGGCAGCACGAGCACGAGCAGTGCCGCGGCCAACAGCGCCCGTCTCACCGGTGGGCGACCCCGCCGGAGAAGTGTCCGAAGATCGGCGCGACGTCGCGCGCCGAGAAGAGGACGACAGCCAGCACAAGGCAGGTCACGGCGAAGCCTGCGCTGAGGCCGGGAAGGCGCGGCCGGAAGGTCTTGCCGAGGGGGAAGAGCGCTCCAACGATCAGCGTCCAGCCGCAGGCGTGGTGGACGAAGGCGGAGCGGGCGAAGAGCCAGCCGTTCTGTTCGTGGACGAGGAACGCGGTTCCCGACACGACGAGGGCCAGAGGCATCGTCAGCTGCCAGTAGCGGCTCTTCAGCTTCCCGCGCACGAGGGCGATCTGTGCGCCCCCGGCGAGCATCATCACCTGCGCCCACGAGCCGTGAGCCAGCATGTGGATGGCGGAGTTCGTGAAGAACACCATCACGGGCCACATCAGCAGGCCGATGGCGAACACGAGGCTCGGCCACAGGTACGCCCGCCACGCACGCGCACGCCAGACCTCCTCGCCGACGATCGCCTCGGCGAGCATGCAGAGCCCGACGAGCAGGAGCCCCGTCGCGAACATCCAGTGGATGTGCTCGGCAGGCGGCTTCATCAGCCCTTTCCCCGCTCGAGATCGGCGAGCAGCCCGGGGAGCACGAGGAAGTGGAACAGGAGTCCGACGGCGACCACGAACAGCGGCGGCTCCGCGAAGAGCCACCAGAACCCCTGGCCGTGGGGGTGCAGAAGTGTCAGCCGGTACGGCTGGAGCGCGGCCCAGACTCCGCCGGCCACGATCGTTGACGGGCCGAGCCCGGACAAGACGCGGACGCGCGCCGAGCAGCGGACCCGCGTCCGTAGAACCTCTGTTGCCAGCTGCGTGCTCATGATCCTCTCCTAGGTAGGGCCACGGCCTCGTGCGCCGCGCCCAAGGCAGAGAGGGGGCGCGGCTAGGCGGGAGCCGGAGGCGGCCGGCTCTCGAAGACGATCCCGAAGAGCCGCCGGGGCGCGGCGGATGCTTCCGAGGCCTCGGGCAGCGCGACGCGAAGCGCCGCCGCGGCGAGCCGCCGCGCGTGAGCAACCGCCTGGGCCGCGTAGTGCTCGTACTCGGAGAGCCAGCAGGAGACGATGCTCCAGAGGAGTGCAGCGAAGACGGCGACCACCGCGAAGATCGGCAGCGCAGAGGAGTGCAGCCACGGCGAGAGGAGCGGCCAGCGGCCGGCCGTCATCCCTTCGACGTCGAGCTGGACGAGGTAGATCACGGCCGTCAGGGCATAGAAGGCGAGCCAGCGCCGCGGGGAGAGGCGCAGCCGGAGGCGGGGCACCGGGCTTCCGCCGTGCGATTCGAGCGCGCCCGCGAGACGGGCGGCGGCGCGGGACGCCGAGCGAGCCCGCACGAGGCGCCACGCGAGCCGCGCCAGCAGCAGCGCAATACCCACCTTCACTGCCGCCAGCAGGATCGGGTAGTAGTCGGTCTGCGTGTTCGCCGGAGAGGCGACATGCCGTCCCACGTCGAGCCGATGGGTGAGGCTCCGTCCGGCCAGCTCAGCGACCAGCGCGAGCAGGGCAAAAGCCGCGGCCGAGAGAAGCCTGTGGTGCCGGCGGCGCACGCTTCGATAATAGAGCCGCGGATGCGTCTCTTGAAGGGCGGGTGGTGCGAGGGGTCTGGTTCGGGC
>JBBQDZ010000096.1:0-9069 GCA_038320185.1 Gaiellales bacterium | reverse complement strand
ACCTCTCCGCCGAATCGCTCGCGCTCGTCCTCGTCGACGAGAACGAGCGCGAACCAGCCCGAGAGGAGGTGCGCGCACTCCAACCAGCCTGAGCATCCATCCGACGAGCGAGGGCGTTACACCACGTCAGACGACTTGACTCCGCTCAGCGTGCCGCAGCGGCCCCGTGCTCGTTGTGATCGGTGCTTCTTGGAGGCGCGACGGCTCCGCCGCCGCGCGCTCAGCGAAGGTCTAGCCAGGCTCGCCGGAGGTGCGCGTCACCTTCGGCGATTTCTCGACGCGGCCGCCCTTCAGGCAGCGCGTGCAGACGTAGACGCGGCGGGCGACGCCGTCCACGAGCACCCGGACACGCTGGAGATTCGGATCGAACCGTCGCTTCGTCGCCACCATCGAGTGCGAGCGGTTGTGCCCGAACGACGGCTTCTTTCCGCAGGAGGAGCAGACTTTGGACATCGCGGCCGGAAGTGTAGCTACCGGGTCGCGGCGGTCGCGCGCAGCTGCGAGAACGCGTCGGCCATCTCGAGCGCCGTGCGTGCCGCCTCGGCGCCGCGGTCGACGCGGGCCTCCGCCTGCTCGCGTGTCTCGCAGGTGAGGACGCCGAAGGAGACCGGCACGCCGGTCTCGATCGCCGCAAGCTGAAGGCCGCTGGCCGCTTCCCCTGCGACGAAGTCGAAGTGTGAGGTCTCGCCGCGGATGACGCAGCCGAGGGCGATGATGCAGGAGTAGCGGCGCGTCTTCGCGAGCGCCATCGCGGCGATCGGGAGCTCGAACGCGCCCGGCACGGGCATGACGAGGATCGCATCCCGCGCCACCCCCGCGGCGGCCAGCGCCTCCAGCGCCCCTTCGAGGAGCGGCCTCGTGATCTCGCGGTTGAAGCGGGCAACGACGACTCCCACCGTGCGGCGGCCGCCTCGGGCGTCGCCCTCGAGGACGGAGTAGCCGTCGGGTACGCGGAACATGCCCGGAGCGTGATCGAGGCTCGCCGCTGCATCGTCTTCGGGCTCGGCCTCCGGCTCGGGCGGCGTCTCCGCCGGAGCCTCGGGCTCCGCGACGACACTCTGGCCGGCGGGCTCCGGCTCCTCGGCGGACGCCACGGCTGCTGCCGGCGCCTCACCGTCGCTTCGTTCCGGTGCCGGCTCCGGCGGCTCCGCGCGGGTCCCGCGGCGCTGTGGCCACGGGTTGTCGGGCTCGAGCCGCCGGTTCATGCGTCGCCCTGCTGCTCGGGCTCGAAGCGAAGGTCCTGATGGTGGAGGCGGTGCCCGAGCTTCGAGCGCTTGGTCTCGAGGTAGCGCCGGTTCTCCAGGTTCGAGGGCACCTCAATCGGCACCTGCTCCACCACGGTGAGACCGTATCCCTCGAGGCCCGTCAGCTTCTTCGGGTTGTTCGTGAGGATCCGGATCGTGGAGAGCCCGAGCTCCGCGAGGATCTGGTTGCCGATGCCGAAGTCGCGCGCGTCTGCGGGGAAGCCGAGCTCGAGATTCGCCTCGACGGTGTCGAGGCCGCGCTCCTGCAGCTCATAGGCGCGAAGCTTGTTCAGAAGGCCGATGCCGCGGCCTTCCTGCGCCATGTAGAGGAGCACTCCGCGCTCCTCGGCCCCGATCCTCTGCAGCGCGAGCTCGAGCTGCTCGCCGCAGTCGCAGCGCAGGGAGTGGAAGACGTCGCCGGTGAGGCACTCCGAATGGACGCGCACGAGAACGTCCTGCTCGCCCTCGACCCGCCCCTTTACGAGCGCGACGTGATGCTTGTCCGTCAGCGTCTCCCGGAACGCGACGGCCGTGAACTCGCCGTAGGCGGTGGGAAGGCGGACGCTCGTCTCACGCTCCACGAGCCGCTCGGTGCGGCGCCGGTACTCGATCAGGTCGGCGACGGTGATCAGCTTGAGCCCGTGCCGCTCGCAGTACGGGATCAGGTCGGGGACGCGCGCCATCGTGCCGTCCTCGTTCATCACCTCGCAGACGACGCCGGCGGGGATGAGCCCCGCGAGACGCGCCAGGTCGACAGCCGCCTCCGTCTGGCCAGCGCGTCGCAGGACGCCGCCGAGCCGCGCGCGCAACGGGAAGACGTGTCCGGGCTGCACGAGGTCCTCGGGGCGCGAGGACGGATCCACGGCGACCTGGATCGTGCGCGAGCGGTCCGGGGCCGAGATACCGGTGGTGATCCCCTCACGCGCCTCGATCGAGACGGTGAAGGCGGTACCGTATGGCGTCTCGTTGCGATCGGTCATCTGACGGAGGCCGAGCTCGTCGCAGCGATCCTCGGTGAGGCAGAGGCAGATCAGGCCCCGTGCCTGCTTTGTCATGAAGTTGATCGCCTCGGGCGTCGCGAACTGCGCGGCGATCGTCAGGTCGCCCTCGTTCTCGCGGTCGTCGGCATCGACGACGACGACGAAGCGCCCACTGCGGATGTCCTCGATTGCCTCCGCGATCGACGCAAAGGACGAGGTGTCCGGGAGGGCGCGCACGGCCGCCATCGGGTGATCGTAGCCCCTTAGCGGGGTGCCGCGAGGCGCTCGACGTACTTCGCCAGGAGGTCGGGCTCGAGGTTCACGCGGTCCCCGGGCCGGCGCTCGCCGAGGGTGGTGGCTACAAGGGTGTGCGGGACGAGCGCGACCGCGAAGGCGTCGTCGGCAAGCTCGGCGATCGTGAGCGAGACCCCGTCCAGGGCGATCGAACCCTTCTCGACGCAGTAGCGAAGGATCGCCGGCGGCGCCTCGATCCACATGCGCACGCTGTTGCCCTCCGGATCGCTCGATCTGATCAGGCCGACCGCGTCCACGTGGCCCTGCACGAAGTGGCCGCCGAGGGGGTCGCCCGCGTGGAGCGCACGCTCGACGTTCACGAGCGAACCTTCGGAGAGCGCCTCGAGCGTCGTATGAGAGAGCGTCTCGGGAACCGCGTCGAACGCGATCGTGTCCTCGGAGACCTCGACGACGGTCAGGCACGCGCCGTCGATCGCCACCGAATCGCCCACACCGACGGTGGCCGCGGTCCCGGAAGCTGCGACGGCGAGGCGCACACCACCGCCACCGCCACCGCCGACGCTCTCGACGGACCGCACGACTCCACGCTCGCGGACGATGCCTGTGAACACGTCCCGAAGGCTACTGTGGAAGCCCCGTCCCATTTGCGTCCGAGACTCGTCCCGGACCCGTTTCCTCTGGGGTCCCTCTGGGATTCCTCTGGGGTTCCTCTGAGGCTGTCGGTTAGACGCCGAGCGCCAGCGCCTCGATCGTCTCGCGTACGAGCGGCTCCAGGGCGGCCCGGGCGGCCTGGTCGGCGGCACGAAGCTCGACGAGCAGCTCCTCGACCGCCTCCGCCTCGCCAGCGCCGAGGCCGTCGGTGCCGATCTGCTCGAGACCGCGGCAAAGCCGTGCGTTGTCGACATGGCGGGCGAGCCAGTGCGAGAGGAGGCCGATGATCCGGTCCTCGGGACTGGCAGTGCGTTCAGGGCTCGTGGACATAGGAGCTGAGGAGGAGGTCCTGACCGACCGGGCGCACCTCCAAACGGCCCAGGCGCAGCGCCGAGGGGAGATCGCCGAGAAAACGCGCACCCGACCCGGAGAGCACCGGCGCTATGAACAGCAGCAACTTGTCGACGAGGTCATCGGCGAGAAAGGACGAGGCGAGGGTCGGCCCGCCCTCGAGGAGGAGTGACTGCACGCCCTCCTGCGCCAATCGCGAGAGCGCGTCCGGAAGCGGTTCCGACACGAGCTCCAGGCCCGAGCCCTCGGGCAACGGTCCTGAGCCGAAGGCGAGGCGTCGAGGCTGCCGCGGCGCCTCGACGACCCTCGCCGTGAGCGCGGGCGAGTCGGCGCGCACTGTCCCCATCCCGACGGCGACCGCATCGCTTGCCGCCCGCAGCTCGTGCACGAGCCGTCTGCTCTCCTCGCCGGAAACCCACCGCTCCCCCGGCACCGTCACCCGGCCGTCGAGCGAGACGGCGACCTTGTAGGTCACGAACGGCCGCCCGAGACTTGCCCACGTCCGCCAGGCCTCGTTCTGGGCCCTCGCCTCGAAGGAGTCGACAAGCTCCACCTCGACCCCGGCCTCGCTCAGCCGCTCCAGGCCGCCCGCCGCCTTCGCATTCGGATCGCGCGCACCGGCAACGACCTTCGCAACCCCGGCGGCGAGAATCGCCTCCGTGCAGGGACCCGTCCGGCCGTGGTGCGCGCAGGGCTCGAGCGTGACGTAGAGGATCGACCCCCGCGCCTGCGGCCCCGCGGCGTCGAGAGCGACCACCTCGGCGTGGGGCCCGCCAGGCCGGGCGTGCCAGCCCTCGCCGGCGATCTTCCCGTCCGACACGACGACGGCTCCGACGACCGGATTCGGGTGCGTCGCCCCCCGGCCGCGCTCGGCCAGCTCGAGCGCGCGCCCGAGGGGGTTCACCGCTCCTCGAGCGCGCCCACGAGCGCGGCGTAGCCTCCGGCCGGATCGCCACCCCCGAAGATCGACGTCCCGCAGACGAAGAGGTCCGCGCCGCACCGCGAAAGCTCGGCGACGTTCTCCCCGCCGACGCCCCCGTCCACCTGGACGCGAACGCCTTCGGGGAGCAGCCGGCGCAGCTCGCGGATGCGCTCGTAGGTCTCCGGCATGAAGGGCTGGCCCGAGTAGCCCGGGTGGATGCTCATGCAGAGGACGAGATCCGCGCCGCCCGCAGCTGCGGCGACCTCGGCCGGTGCCGTCTCCGGGTTGAAGGCGATCCCTACGCCGAGACCTGCTTCGCGCGCGGCACCCAGCGTGCGGTCGAGCACCGGAGCGGCTTCGAGGTGGAACGTGACGCTGTCGCCGCCCGCCTCGGCGATCGGCGCGAAATGGCGCTCGGGTTGCTCCACCATCAGGTGGCAGTCGACCGCCCCGCCGCCGCGATGGACGATGGGCGAGATCGACTGGAGCACGATGGGACCCATCGTCACCGGTGGGACGAAATGCCCGTCTCCGACGTCGAAGTGGAAGACACGGGTCCCGGCAGCCAGCAGCGCCTCGATCTGCTCGCCGAGGCGCGAGAAGTCGGCTGCGTAGAGCGACGGCTCCACTTCGAGCCTCCGAGCGCGGTCGACCCACGGCACGCGGCCGATCCTATCCCCGCAACCGCGCGATGAAGAAGCCGGACGTGCGGTGCCGGTGCGGCAGTGTGAGCAGGAACTCGGGGCGCCTCGGATGACGGAAGGACGGCCACTCGGCGCCGAGATCATCCGGCTGGAGGTCCGATGCATCGACAACGGCCTCGTTCTCGTCCCCGTTCAACGTGCAGACCGAGTACGTCACCGTTCCGCCCGGTCGCACGCGCGACGCGGCGGCGCGCAGCAGCGCCAGCTGGAGCTCGGGCAGCGGCTTCGCGCGCCAGCGGAGGTCGGGCCTCGACGCGAGGACGCCGAGGCCCGAGCAGGGCGCGTCCACGAGCGCCCGGTCGAATCCCGTCAGGGCGGCGGGCAGAGCGAGCGCGTCCGCCTCGACCACCCGGACGTGGGAGGCGCGCAGCCGGCGGCGGTTCGCCTCGAGCTCCCGCGCACGGCCGGGATGCACCTCGACCGCCACGACCTCCCCGCGGAGCTGCGTCGCCTTCCCGCCGGGCGCGGCGCAGAGGTCGAGGATCCGCTCGCCGTCGCGCGAGCCCACGGCGAGTCCGGCGAGCTGAGAGCCGCGGCTCTGCGGCCAGATCCGTCCTTCGGCGAGCGCCTGCTCGTCGACCTTCGCGACGCGGTAGGCGCCGGGCACATCGGTCTCCTCGCCGGGAGTGGGGCCACGCACCAGCCGGACGATGGTTTCAGCCGCCTCGTTCTGCGCCCGCATCAGCAGGAGCGCCTCCTCGTGCCCGAAATCGCGCCGCCAGGTCTCGTACACCCAGTCCGGGTACGAGTGCTTAAGCGGCCCTTCCGGAAGGCCGGCGAGCAGGTCCCGGATTCCTGCCGAGAGCCGGCGCAGCACGGCGTTCGTGAAGCCAACGGCCCGCTCCAGACCCGCGGCGCGCACCAGCTCGACTGACTCGTTGACCGCCGCGCGGGCGGGGATGCCGTCGAGGAAGCCAAGCTGGAAGGCACCCAGGCGAAGCGCCGCACGCACCGGCGGATCAAGCTTCCGCACCGGGCGCAATCCGAGCGACTCGATCGCATGGTCGAGCGTGCGGACGCGCTGCACCGTCCCGTAGGCGAGCCGCTGTGCCAGCGCCCGATCCCGCGCGTCGAGCCCGGCGGCCGCCGTGGCAAAGGCTCGGTCCGCGTACGCGTCCTGCTCGAACACCCGAACGACGACGTCATAGGCCGCCCGGCGCGCGGGCGCCGCGCTCACCGGAGCCCGCGCAGGAACTCGGCGCCGGTCATGCGACGACGTCCCTCGGGCTGCAACTCGACGAGCTCGAGCCCGCCCTCGACCGGCCCGTCCGACCGAACGCCGGTGCGAGCGAGCCGGGCACGCCAGACGATCGCCGGGCGGCCCCGCACGAGGCCGCGCGCCCCCACGTGCGGCGAGAGCGCGCGGATCCGGTTCAGAGACTCCTCCGGCGGTCTGCTCCAGTCGAGCCCCCGGTCTGCGCTCGACAGCTTCTCCGCATAGGTCGCTCCCCCGGCAGGCTGGAGAGTGAAGCGCGGCTCGGGCGCCGCCAGCACCTCGTCGAGGAGCTCGACCGCGCCCGCCGCCGCCTTCGCGAAGACGGCGCCTGCGTCGTCCTCGGGAGCGATCGCAAACCGCTGCTGCGCAGCGATCGGGCCCGCGTCAAGCTCGCTCACCGTTCGGTGGATCGTCACTCCCGTCTCCCGGTCGCCGGCCATGATCGCGCGCTCGACGGGGGCCGCGCCGCGCCACCGAGGGAGAAGCGAGGGATGGACGTTGAGCCAGAGCGCCCGCTCGAGCAGCGCGTCCGGGATCAGCAGCCCGTAAGCGGCGACGACGACCCTGGACACGCCGAGCTCGAGCGTGGACTGCGGGCGCTCCGGGGCCCGCACCTCGATCCCGAGCCGACGCGCGACCTCGGCAGCCGGCGGCGACCCGGGCCGCCGGCCTCGCCCGCGCGGACGGTCGGTCCGCGTCAACAGGAAGGCGACTTCATGGCGCGCCGTCAGCCGTTCGAGCACGTCCGCCCCGAACGGCGCGGTCGCCGCGACCGCGATTGGCCCGCCGGCGCTCAGATCGAGGGGAGGATCGGCTGCGGCCGCAGCGTCCCGAGCGCCTCGCGCCGCGCCTCGGGCGTCGTCCGGTCGAGGATGAGGATGCCGTCCAGGTGGTCGAGCTCGTGCTGGACGACCCGTGCGGTGAGCTCGTCGAGCTCGAGCCGCAGCGCAGCGCCGCTCGGGTCGCGGCCCTCGAGCGTCATGTTCATCTCCCGTTCCACCGGCACGTGGACGCCCTGGAGTGAGAGGCAGCCCTCGTCTGCAGTCTCGCGCTCATCGCTGCGGTCGACGACGCGTGGGTTGACGACCGCCAGCGTCTCCTCGTCCGAGCGCTGGAACACGAAGAGGCGGCGCAGGACGCCCACCTGCGTCGCCGCAAGCCCTACCCCGTTGGCGTCGTGCATGAGCGAGGACATCCGCTCGACGAGCGCAGCCAGATCCCGGTCGAAGCTCTCGACCTCGTTCGCTCGCAGCCGCAGGGCCGGGTCGGGGTACTGCCTGATCTGCGCGCGCGCCAGCCGGCGGCGCGCCTCGCGCTCCGGGTCGAGCTCTTCCTTCCGGACCTGCCCTTCCTCCTCGGCCATGTGCGGGCGCCAGTGTAGAGGGTCAGAGTCGCATCAGAAAGACTGCGGATCGACGTCCACGACAACCGAGAGCCCTGCGCGACGCATTGCGGGCGCTGCTGCGGCGAGCAGCCGCCCGGCGCGGGCGGCGATCCGGCGCGGATGCTCGGTCTTCAGGACGAGCTGCGCGCGATGGCGTCCGCGGAGCCGGAGCAGCGGCGCGGGGCCCACCGCTTCGGCGCCCGCCTCCGCCAGGCCCCGGCGGAGCTCGTCAAGCGCGCGCAGCGGCTCGTCGGCACCCGGCCCGGAGACGAGCAGGCGGACGATGTGCCGGAACGGCGGGTAGCTCAGCTCCCGCCTGCGCTCGAGCTCTCCGGCGAGGAAGCGCTCGACGTCGTGGCGGGCGGCGAGGGCGATCGGCCGCGCGTCGGGCTGGAACGTCTGGATGAGGACACGACCGGGGGCGTCGCGGCCGCTGCGTCCGGCGAGCTGTGTCAGCAGCTGGAAGGTTCGTTCCTCGGCCCGGAAGTCCGGGAGAGCCAGGGCGGTGTCCGCGTCGACGACGGCGGCGAGCGCGACTCCCGCGAAGTGGTGGCCCTTGGCGACCATCTGCGTACCGACGAGCACCACCCGGTCGGCCGCGGCGAAACGCGAGAGCGCCGCCGCGAGCTCGTCCGGCTTACCCGCGGCGTCGGCGTCGAGCCGGATCACCTCCAGCTCGGGGACACTCTCCCGAAGCTCCCGCTCGAGGCGCTGGGTCCCCGCGCCGATGCGGGCGAGGTCCGAGGATCTGCATTCGGGACACGACGTCGGGGCCGCTTCGGCACGGCCGCAGTGGTGGCAGCGTAGGCTCCCGTTCCGGTGGAGGACGAGTGACACGTCGCAGTCGCGGCAGCGGCGCGTGACCCCGCAGGCACGGCAGTGGAGCGCGGGCGCAACGCCGCGGCGGTTCAGGAGCAGGATCGCCTTGCCGCCCTGCTCGCCGATCCGGCCGAGCTCGGCGAGCAGGGGCGCCGACAGCGGGTAGCCGGCCTCCCGGCGGAGATCGACGATTCGCACGGGCGGAAGCCCGCCGGCCAGACGTCCCCCAAGGTCGAGGCGCTCCAGGGCTACCCAGCTCTCCGGACGCGGCGTCGCGCTGCCGAACACCGCCACCGCCCCCTCGAGCGCTGCTCGCTTCGCAGCGACCGTTCGCGCGTCATAGCGCGGATCCGATTCCTGCTTGTACGACTGGTCGTGCTCCTCGTCGACGCACACGAGCCCGAGCCGCGGCACCGGAGCGAAGACCGCCGAGCGCGCCCCGACGACGATCGGAGCATTCCCCGCGGCGATCCGCTCCCGTTCGTCCCGGCGCTCCGCGTCGGTGAGGCCGGAGTGGAGGACGGCCACGCGGTCACCGAAGCG
>JBBQDZ010000095.1:0-9126 GCA_038320185.1 Gaiellales bacterium | reverse complement strand
CGTCTGCGAGGGCACGCTGGTGGAGGACCGCTTCACCTTCGGCGCCGAGGGGCTGACGTACGCGAGCAAGCAACGCCCGGCCGGGACGGCCTTCGACTTCGACGGCGCCTACATCCACGGCATCCGGCACGCCGGCGGCCCGCCCGCGTCGTCCGTCCACTGCTACTCGCCGGCCCTCTGGCGCATGGGGTACTACGAGTCCGACCAGCAGGGCGCTCTCTGCCGAACTCCGACGACCTACCTGGACGAGGTCGCCGAGGCTCACGCGGAAGTCGTCTGCTAGAAGGCCAGCAGCACCTTCCCGAACTTCCCAGGTGCCTCCAGATGGTCGAAAGCCTCCGCGGCGTCTTCGGCGGCGAAGATTCGGTCGACGATCGCGCAGGCCCGGCCGTCGGCGAGGAAGGGCACGACCTCCCGGTTGAATCCCTGCATTGCCGCGGCCTTCTCCTCCAGCGGCCGCGCGCGGAGCACGGTGCCGAGGATGCGGCCGCGTTTGCCCATCAGCGTCCCGAGCGAGAGCTCAGCCTCGGCGCCGGCTCCAGTGCCGACGATCACGACTCGTCCCTTCGGGGCGAGCGCCTCGAGGTCGCCGGCAAGGTTCGGCCCACCGACGAGCTCGAGCACGACGTCGGCGCCGCCCTCGCCGCGCACACGCTCGACCGCGTCGTCCGGCGCAACCGCGACGGCGCCCAGCTCCTCGAGCCGTTCGCGTACGACCTCCGAGCGCGCGCTCGCGAAGGCGCTCGCCCCGAGCAGGAGGGCGATCTGCACCGCCGCGGTCCCGACGCCGCCCCCGGCGCCGTTCACGAGCAGGCGCTCCCCCGGCCTGAGCCCCGCCTGCGTGACGACAGCGTCGTGCGCGGTGACGAACGCCTCGGGAATCGCGGCCGCGTCCTGCTCCTCCAGCTGTTCGGGGACCGCGACGACGTGGCGCTCGTGCACGACCACCCGATCGGCGAGGCCACCGCCGCCGACCAACCCGAAGACGCGGTCGCCCACCGACCACTGCGCCACAGCCTCGCCGCAGGCCACCACCCGGCCCGCGACCTCTAGCCCGGGCACGTCCTGCGGAGAGCCAGGCGGAGCCGGATAGCGGCCGGCTCGCTGCATGAGGTCGGCCGGATTCAGGCCCGCAAAGCTCGCGGCGACCAGGACCTCGCTCGAGCCGGGGACCGGATCGGGCCGCTCCTCGACCCGCACGACCTCGCGGCCGCCGGCGCCGCTGAAGACGACGGCTCTCACGCCTCGCCGAGAGCGATCCAGATCGTCTTGAGGTCGGTGTACTTCTCCAGCGCGTGGATCGACTTGTCCCGGCCGAAGCCGGACTGCTTGAAGCCGCCGAAGGGTGCCGTGATGTCGCCCCGGTCGAAGCAGTTGACCCAGACGACCCCGGCGCGGATCGAGCGCGCGAGCCGGTGCGCACGGCTGACGTCGTCCGTCCAGACGGCGGCCGCCAGGCCGTAAACGGTGTCGTTCGCGATCCGGACGGCCTCCGCCTCGTCGCGGAAGGTGATCGTCGAGAGAACGGGCCCGAAGATCTCCTCGCGCGCGATCCGCATGTCGTTCGAGACGGCGTCGAAGATCGTCGGCTCGACGAAGTAGCCGCCACTCTCCTCGCGGGCGCGCGAGCCGCCCAGGTGGAGATCGGCGCCTTCCTCGCGGCCGCTCTCGATGTAGCCGAGCACGCGGTCGAGCTGCGTCTCGTCGACGATCGCCCCCATACGGGTCTTCTCGTCGAGCGGGTCGCCCGGGCGGATCTTCTCGGCGACCTGGACGATCCGCTCGAGCAACTCGTCCTTGCGCGACTCGTGGACGAGCAGCCGCGAGCCGGCGTTGCAGACCTCGCCCTGGTTGTAGAAGACGCCCCAGGCCGCCGCCTGCGCGGCTGCGTCTAGGTCGCCGCAGTCCTCCATCACGAGGTGCGGGGACTTGCCGCCGCACTCGAGCGCGAGGCGCTTCATGTTCGACTCGCCGGAGTAGCGCAGGAAGAGCTTGCCGACCTCGGTCGACCCGGTGAAGGCGACGAGGTCGACGTCGGGGTGCCGGCCGATCGCCTGCCCAGCCGTCTCGCCGAAGCCGGGCACGACCTGCAGCACGCCGTCCGGGAGCCCCGCCTCCGAGGCGAGCTCCGCTAACCGGAGCGCGGTCAGCGGCGACTGCTCCGCCGGCTTCAGGACGACGCTGTTCCCGGTCGCGAGCGCCGGGCCGAGCTTCCACGAGGCCATCAGCAGCGGGAAGTTCCACGGCACGACCGCGCCGACGACGCCGAGCGGCTCGCGAACGACGAGGACGACGTCGTCGGGACCGGCCGGCGCGACCTCGTCGTAGATCTTGTCAATCGCCTCGCCGTAGTAGGCGATGCACTCGGCGGCGAGCGGTACGTCCACCTTGCGGGAGTCGCGGATCGGCTTGCCCATATCGAGGGTCTCGAGGAGGGCGAGCTCGTCGCGGTGCTCGCGGACGAGCTCGGCGAGGCGCAGCAGCACGCGCTTGCGCTGCTTCGGCGCGGTGCGCGACCAGACGCCGCTCTCGAAGGCGGCGCGGGCGCCGTGTACCGCGCGGTCGACGTCCTCCGCGTCGCAGGCGGCGACCGAGGCGAGCCTTTCGCCGGTGGCCGGGTTGACGGAGTCGAAGGTCTCGCCGCTCGCGGCGTCGGCGTACTCGCCGTCGAGGAAAGCCTGCGCGCGGATGTCGAGTGCGGTCGGGTCGAGAGCGATGGTCACGGAAAGCCTCCTGGTGGCGCGGCGAGTTCGGAATCGATGACCAGTACGGTACGGGCTCCCTCGCCCCGGCGCAGCCGGTCGAGGGCGTCGTTGACGCCGTCGAGGTCGGCGAGGTGCGAGACGACGCCTGCCAGGTCGAGCTGCCCGCCGGCCGCGAGCCGTGCGAGTCGCGGCAGCTCCGCGGCAGGATCGCCCGAGCCGTAGTAGCAGCCCCGGATCGCCTTCTCCGAGAGGAACTCGATGGCGGGCAGCGACACCTCGACTCCCTTCGGCACGAGGCCGACGACGACCGCGGTTCCTCCCGGTCGCAGCACGTCCCACGCTAGGCGGATCGTCTCGGGTAGCCCAACGACCTCGAAAGCGTGGTCGACCCCGCCCTCGCAGACGGCGAGCACCTCCGCAGCGGAGGCGCCGGCGGCGTGAGTGGCGCCGCGCCGGAGCGCGAGCTCGAGCTTCTCGAGCGCCCGGTCGACCGCGACGATCTGGCCGGCGCCGGCCAGCTTCGCGGCGGCGACCACCTGGAGGCCGACGCCGCCGCAGCCGACGACACAGACGCTGTCGCCGACGCCGACGCGCGCGACGTTGAGCACGGCGCCGGCGCCGGTGACGACCCCGCACCCGATCAGCGCGGCCTGCCACAGGGGAATCTCGGCCGGCAGCGGCAGTGCGCTGGCGGCGGCGAGCACAGCCCGCTCGGCGAAGCAGGCGGTCATCAGACCGTGCTGGAGCGGCGTGCCGTCGGGCAGCCGCAGCCGGGAGGTTCCGTCCATCAGCGTGCCGGCGAGGCCGTTCGCACTCGCCCGCTCGCAGAGGTTCCGCCGCCCGGCGCGGCAGGCCCGGCACTCGCTGCAGGCCGGCACGAAACAGAAGGCGACGCGGTCGCCCGAAGCCACGTGCGTGACGCGCGCGCCGACGGCTTCGACGACGCCCGCGCCCTCGTGGCCGAGCACGATCGGCCAGCGTCCCTCCCCCAGGGCGCCGTCGGCGAGGTGGAGATCCGTGTGGCAGACGCCCGCGGCGGCGACGCGCACCAGCACCTCCTCCTCGCGCGGTTCGTCGAGCTCAACCTCCTGCACCTGAACCGGCGTCCGCGGCTCGTGCAGGACCGCGGCCCGGGTCCTCATCCGACGCGCCAGCGTTCGAGCGCGTCGAAGTCAGGGGTGACGCCGAACCCCGGGCCCGGCGGCGGCGCGATCGTCCCGTCGGCCGCGATCTCGACCAGCTCCGGCAGTAGCCAGTCGCGGCGTTCGGGGGGCAGCCCCGGCGGATCGTAGGGGACCTCGACATAGGGGCAAGTGGAGACGGCGAGCGCGAGGTGCAGGTTCGCGACGAGCCCGTAGCCGTTCGACCAGGTGTGCGGCGACCAGGCCCTACCGTGGAGGTCGGCCAGTGCCGCGACGCGACGGCAGCCGGCGATTCCGCCGGCGGCGAGGACGGCGTCCGTCTGGATCACGTCCACCCCCGCGAGAACGAGGTCGCGCGCCTCGGCGGCCGTTCGCACCATCTCGCCGGCCGCGAGCCGGAGATCGGTGCGGGCGCGGAGGGCGCGATAGCCGTCGTAGTCGGCGGTCGGCAACGGCTCCTCGAGCCAGTAGACCCCTAGCGGCTCGAGCGCGCGGGCGCATTGCACGGCAGTAGCGAGACCCCAGCACTGATCGCGATCGCCCGGCATGCGCCAGCCCTGGTTCGCGTCCACCATGATCTCGACCCCCGGCCCCACGGCGTCGCGCACGGCCTCGACGACTGCGACGTCCTCCCGCCAGTCTGCGTGGTGGAAGCGGAGCTTGAGCGCCCGGATACCCCGCTCGCGAAGGGCGAGGCAGCGGCGGACCCGCTCCTCTGCAGGCACGACCTCGCAGGTGGATGCGTAGGCCAGCAGGCGCTCGCATCGCCCGCCGAGCAGGAGCCGGCAAGGCGTCCCGAGGGCGCGGCCGGCGAGATCCCAGATCGCCGCCTCTACCGTCCAGGGCCGGCCGTGATGGAAGTCGACGGTCTCGCAGAGCTCGCGGACGACCTCGCTGCGCAGCGGATCGACACCGACGAGCAGGCGCTCGAGCAGCTCGCGGTCGGGCACGGCGTCGCCGCTCGCGTAGCCCTCGAGACCCTCGTCGCTCGAGACGACGACGACGGTCGCCTCCTGGCTCGTCCGAGGCTCGGGATCCCAGGCAACGCGGAGCGGCGGCTCGAACGGGAACGCATACCGGCGTGTCTCGACTGAGACGATGCGCATCAGTCGCCGCCGTAGAACGGACTCCGCAGCTCGCCCCGCCGCGCGACGAGCCGGGCCGCAGCCTCGGGATCGCGCCCTTTGACGCAGACCTCGAGCGCCTTCCGCACCGCGGCTCGATTCGCGAGCCGCACGGCTGTCTCGTCGCCCGCGCCCGGGTCGACCCAGACCGCGACGAGGACGAGCAGGTCGCCGCTCGCCTCGATCAGGCCGTCCGCCACGGCGTCGAGAACACCCTGGGCGATCCCGAGCTGGGCCGCGCCCCAGGTGATCGTCTGATGGCGCTCCTTGGATGCCGTTGCCTTGTTCATCATCAACGTCGGCGGCCAGACGGGCTCGTACAGAGCTTTCTCCTCCCCGACACAGACGAGCACCGGCGTGTGCCCCGGAGAGGGGTGTGCCAGCATCCCGAGCGCTGCGGCCGCGGTGGGGCTGCCGCGACGGGCGAGGACAACGTTGACGTGGCTCGAATCGGGGTCCTCGCCAGCGAACCCCTCGCCGATCCGGCCGTCGAGCTCGTCGAGATTCACGCGCCACCTCCTCCGTTCGTGAGTGCGAGGTCGAGGACGACGCGCAGCGCCGTGCCCGAGCGCAGCAGCTCGAAGGCGCGCTCGATCTCGTCCAGGGGCAACCGGTGCGAGATCAGCCGCTCGAGCGGCAGGCGGCCGCGCCGGTAGAGGTCGAGCGTCAGCGCGAAGTCGCGCTCGGGCCGCGAGGAGCCGTAGATCGAGCCGAGCACCCGCCGCTCGAGCCGAGGGATCGTGATCGCCGGGAGCGAGAGAACGGCGTCCTCGCGGGGGATTCCAATCAGGACGGCAGCACCGCGCGTGCGCGTCGAGAGGAACGCGGCGAGCATCGCCTCGGTACGCCCCGTCGCCTCGAACGCGTAGTCGACACCGCCGCCGGAGGCCTCGGCGACTGCGGCCGCGGTTTCCTCGGGCGAGCCCGCCCAGAGGACGCCGCCCGTCGCGCCGAAGCTCTCGGCCTCGACGAGCTTCTGGGGGTTGACGTCGACGGCGAGGATCGCGCCCGCCCCCGCAGCGGCTGCGCCCAGCAAGGCCGAGAGGCCGACGCCACCGCAGCCGAAAACGGCGACGCGATCCCCCGGGCGGACGCCCGCGGTGCGCCAGACTGCGCCGATCCCCGTCGTGACGGCACAGCCGACGAGACCCGCGATCTCGAAGGGAACGTCGCGAGGAATCGGTACGCAGGAGCGCTCGGGCAGCACGCACGCCTGCGCGAAGGAGGAGATGAAGGAGTAGTGGTAGACGGGCTCGCCGCCGCGCGAGAGGCGGGTGGTGCCGTCGAGCAGGCCACCGGCGCCCATCGCCGGCCAAGCGGTCGAGCAGAGCTGGGGCAGCTCGCGCAGGCATTCCTCGCACGTGCCGCAGGAGGGAGCCCAGGAGAGTGCCACGTGGTCGCCCGGCGCGACTCGCCTCACCTCCGGGCCGACGGCCTCGACGACGCCGGCGCCCTCGTGACCGAGCACGGCCGGGCAGCGAGTCTCGGCGGTGCCGTCAATCGCGTTCTGGTCGGAGTGGCAGACCCCGCTCGCGTGCAGGCGCACGCGGACCTCTTTCGGGCCCGGCTCGGCGAGGTCGAGCTCGCAGAGGTTCAACGGCCCGCCCGTGCGCTCGAGCACGGCGGCCCTGATGGAGATGCTCACGGGGCAGCCTCTTGGGGTTGACTCGACGCCGGCCCTCCGCGGGGGCGATTCCAACCCGCCGGGTCTCGGATCACGGGGTTCTCACACGGCGGCGGCCGAGACCGTCTCGTCCGCCGCCTCCGGGGCCTGCAGGCGCCGCAGCTCCTCGATCGGTATGTGGCAGCGCAGGAACTGCCCCGGTGTCGCCTCGATGAGCGGCGGCTCCTCCAGCTCGCAGATCTCGCCGAGCTTCCGGTGGCAGCGCGTGTGGAAGACGCAGCCGCTCGGCATGGCCGCGGGGCTCGGGATCTCGCCCTGCAGACGGATCCGCTCGCGCCCGCCACCGTCGATCGTCGGGACCGCCGAGAGCAGCGCCTCGGTGTAGGGATGGTGGGGGCCGCGGAAGACGACGTCGGCCGGGCCGAGCTCCATCAGCCGGCCGAGGTAGAGGACGGCGATCCGGTCGGAGATGTAGCGGACGACGCCGAGGTCGTGGGAGATGAAGAGGTAGGCGACCTTCTGGTCGACCTGGAGCTCGACGAGGAGGTTGAGGATCGCTGCCTGGACGGAGACGTCGAGCGCGGAAGTGGGCTCGTCGCAGACGACGAGGCGCGGCGAGCCTGCGAAGGCTCGCGCGATCGCAACCCGCTGCTTCAGCCCTCCGGAGAGCTGGTTCGGGCGGACGGCGAGGTGGCGCTCGGCGAGCCGCACCGAGTCGGCGAGCTCGTGCATCCTCCCTTCGGCGGTCGCGCCGGTCAGTCCCGCCAGCTTCTTCAGGGCGCGGCGCAGGATGCGCCGGACGACATGGCGGCGGTTGAGCGCCGAATCCGGGTTCTGGAAGACGATCTGGAGCACGCGGACGTCCTCGCGCGTGCGCTGCCCGAGCCGCGCCGCGAGTGCGCGGCCGTCGAGCTCGACGCTCCCGCCGCTCGGCACGACGAGGCCGAGCAGCGCGCGGGCGAAGGTCGTCTTGCCGCTGCCAGACTCGCCGACGAGCCCGAGCGTCTCCCCGGGCCAGATCGCGGCCGAGACGCCGCTCAGCGCATGGATGTCGTGCCCGCTCTGGTGGAAGACCTTCGCGAGCTCCTCCACGCGCAGAAGCGGAGTCGCGACGCGATCGATCGCGGGGGTCTGCTCCAGGTCGGCGGGCGTCGCGCGCGGGAGCTCCTGCGCGATCTCGTGGAAGTGGCAGCGGCTCGTGTGCGCCTCGCCGACCGGATAGAGGGGCGGCTCGTCCGTGTTGCAGATCGGTTGCACCAGAGCGCACCGGTCGGCGAAGACGCAGCCCGGAAGCTCCTCGCCGATCGAGGGGAGGAAGCCCGGGATCGTGTCCAGGCGGCCGTGGTCCTTGCGGACGCCGCCGCGCGGGATGCAGCGCAGAAGACCGACGGTGTAGGGGTGGCGCGGGGCGTGGAGCACTCTCTCCACCGGGCCTTCCTCGACGAGGCGGCCGGCGTAGAGGACGCCGACGCGCTCGCACATCTTTCCGATCACGCCGAGGTTGTGGCTGATGAAGAGGACGGAGGTGTGGAACTCGGCCTGGAGCGCCTGGATCAGGTCGAGCACCTCGGCCTCGACCGTGGCGTCCAGGCCCGTCGTCGGCTCGTCGAGGATCAGCAGGGCCGGGTTCTTCGCGAGCGCCATCGCGATCACGACCCGCTGCTGCATGCCGCCCGAGAGCTGGTGCGGGTAGCGGCGCATGACCGAGGCCGGAGCGGCGATCTGGACGGTTCGCAAGACTTCTTCCGCCCGCTCGAGCGCCTCGCTGCGGGCGGTCCCGCCCACCCGGAAGACCTCTGCCACCTGGTTGCCGACCCGGATCGAGGGGTTGAGCGCCTCGCCCGGGTTCTGGTAGACCATCGACAGCTCTTCGGCCCGGAGCTTTCGCAGCTCGGCTCCGGAGAGGGAGACCACGTCCCGGCCCGCGACGTAGATCGAGCCGCCGCGGACATGCCCGTTCCTCGGCAGGTAGCGCACGACCGCGAGCGCTGTCGTCGACTTCCCGCAGCCGGACTCGCCGACGAGCCCGTAAGCCTCGCCGCGGCGGACGGTCAGGGAGACGCCGCGCAGAACCTCCCGGTCGCGGCCGCGGACGCGGTAGACGACGTCGAGCTCGTCGAGCTGGAGGGCAGGAGAGGCCTCGCCGGTCATCGCTCGAGCACCTGCGCGATGCCGTCGGCGATCAGGTTCACGGCGATCACGAGCGAGGCGATCGCGAGCGCGGGGAAGAGCACGGTCCACCAGTAGGTGCCGGCGCTCAGGAGCGTGTAGTTGTCGTAGATCTGGAGTGCCCAGTCCGGTGCGGGCGGCTGGACGCCGAAGCCAAGGAAGGTGAGGCCCGCGATCGCGAAGATGGCGTAGCCGAGCCTCACGGTGGCCTCGACGACGACTGGCCCCATGACGTTCGGCAGGATCTCGACGAACATCACGTACGGGGCGCGCTCGCCGCGCAGCCGAGCCGCCTGCACGTACTCGAGGCTGCGCTCCGTCAGCACCGCCGCGCGGACGGTGCGGGCGACGAGCGGCGTGAA
>JBBQDZ010000094.1:0-9141 GCA_038320185.1 Gaiellales bacterium | reverse complement strand
CCGGCCACGAGCACCGCCAGGGCGCCGAGCCCGCCGCGAACGTCCCGGCGCGCGTCGTAGAGCGCGCGGTTTCCCTCCTGCAGGTCGCGGTTGTAGGCGAGCGGCACGCCCTTGACGAGCGCGAGCGCCCCGGCGAGCCGGCCGACGGCGGTTCCGGCCTTTCCGCGGACGAGCTCGGCGACGTCGGGGTTCAGCTTCTGGGGCATCATCGACGACCCCGTCGCCGCCGCCTCGGGAAGCCGGACGAAACCGAACTCCGAGCTGGCCCACAGGCAGATCTCCTCGCCGATCCGCGAGAGGTGGCCAAAGCAGACGGCGCAGGCGTAGAGATAGTCGAGGGCGAAGTCACGGTCGGCGACGGCGTCGAGCGAGTTGCGGACGCCCTTCTGCGGCACCGGTAGGTTCAGCGTCGACCCGGCCAGCGCCCCGGCGCCGAGCGGCGACGGCTCCGCCTGCGCGCGCGCGTGGTCGAAGCGTGCCAGATCGCGTTCGAGCATCTCGAACCAGGCAAGGAGGTGGTGGCCGACGGTGACCGCCTGCGCGCGTTGGAGGTGCGTGTACCCGGGAAGCGGTGTCTCGGCGTCGGCCTCGGCGCGATCGAGCACCACCTCCGCGAGGCGCTCGATCGCCGCCGCGGCCTCCTCGCAGGCGGCGATCGTGAAGAGTCGCAGCGCTGCGGCGACCTGGTCGTTCCGCGAGCGGCCCGCCTGGATCTTGCGGCCGACCGGTCCGAGCAGTCGCTCGATCGCTGCGTGGACGTCCTCGTCTTCTGCCTCGAGATCCTCGGGCGAGACGGACTCGAGGATCGCCTCTGCGTCGGTGAGCTCCTCGGAAGAGAGGAGCCCGGCCGCCGCGAGCCGGCGGGCGTGTTGCCGCGTTCCGAGGACGTCGTAGGGGAGGAGCTCCTCGTCCTCGCTGCGCAGGAATGCCCAGACCTCGGCGTCGAGGCCCGTCTCCACGCGTCCCGACCAGAGCGTCACGCGAGAGCCCGCCGCGCCTCGCGCAGCGCGGTCAGCTCCACCTCGAGCGCCGCCAGGCGGATGAACCCCGCGGCCGCGTCGTGTGGGAACGTCTCCCCGGTGCCGTAGGAGGCGAGCGTCTCCGCGTAGAGCGCGTTCGGCGAGCGCCGACCCTGAACGACTGCCGTCCCGGCCTGCAGCAGCATGCGTACCTCGCCGTCGACGAGCGCCTGCGTCTCCGCGAAGAAGGCGTCGTAGGCGCGGCGGACGGGGGCGAACCACTGGCCGTCGTACACCAGTTTCGCCCACCGCGGCTCGAGGTCACGCTTTGCGTGCAGCTCGCCCTTCGTCAGCACGAGCTCCTCGAGCGCCCGGTGTGCCTCGATCAACGAGATAGCTGCCGGCGCCTCGTAGAGCTCGCGGCTCTTGATGCCGATCGTGCGGTTCTCGATCATGTCGATCCGGCCGATCCCGTAGACACCTGCGCGCTCGTTCAGCGCCGCCACGAGCGCCGAGAGCGAGAGGCTCTCACCGTCAAGCGACACGGGCAGGCCTCCCTCGAAGCCGAGCGTGATCTCCTCGGGTGCGGGAGCGGCTGCCGGTGAACGGGTCAGGAGGAATGCCTCTTCGGGTGGCGATGCCCAGGGATCCTCGAGCACGCCGGCCTCGATTGCGCGGCCGAAGAGGTTGTCGTCGATCGAGAACGGCGACTCCGGCTTCGCCTCGACGGGTATCCCACGCTCGCGCGCGTAGGCCATCTCCTCGTCGCGCGTCCAAACGCGGTCGCGCAGCGGCGCGATCACCCGAACTCCGGGATAGCGCGCCTTGAACGCGAGCTCGAAGCGGAGTTGGTCGTTGCCCTTGCCGGTGCAGCCGTGCACGACCGCCTCGGCTCCGAGCTCGAGCGCGAGCCCGGCTACGGCCTCGGCGATCACCGGCCGCGAGAGGGCCGAGACGAGCGGGTACCGTCCCTCGTAGAGTGCGTTCGCGACCAGCGCCTTCGCCACCTGATCCTCGGCGAACACATCCTTTCGGTCGAGAACGAGCACGTCGTCGGCGCCGGCTCTGAAGCCCCGCCCGACGGCGGGCTCGAAGTCGACCGCCTGGCCAACGTCGACGAGCACGGCGACGACCTCGTCGAAGCCGTAGTCCTCCTTCAGCCACGCGATCGCGCAGCTCGTGTCGAGCCCGCCCGAGTAGGCGAGGACGGCCGTTCCGTTCCCCATCAGGTGTCTCCTTCCAGGTGGTGTCGAAGCTCGGCTGCAAGCTCGGCGCCGGCCATGCCCTCGCGAGCGGCGACGAGGATCGTGTTGTCGCCGGCGACGGTGCCGGCGACCTCGGGCAGACGCGCATCGTCGATCGCCTGCGCGAGGGCGTTCGCGCAGCCGGGCGGCGTTCTGACAATCACGAGGTTCGCACTCGTCGTCACGCCTAGCGTCCAGCGGCGAAGGGCGGCGGTGAGCTCGCTGAGCCGACGCAGGTCGGCGGCGCCCGGAAGCGCGTACACGAGGCGCCCCTCCTCGTTTCGCATCTTGACGAGCCCGAGCTGCGCGATGTCCCTGGACACGGTCGTCTGGACGGCGTCGAAGCCCTCCCTCCGCAGGGCCTGTGCCACGTCGCTCTGCGTTGCGAGCGGCTGCACCTGCACCAGGCGCAGGATCGCTCCCTGTCGCTCGAACTTGTTCATCTCAGCACCTCCTCGAGGATCGAGAGCCCGCCTGCGAGCTCGTCGTCGGAGATCGTCAGCGGCGGGGTCAGGCGGATGGTGTGCTCGCCGGCGGCGGAGACCAGGACGCCGCGTCCTCGAGCCGTCGCGACGACCTCCGCGGCGGGCCGCTCGACGTCGAGGCCGAGCAGCAGGCCACGGCCCCGCACGTCCGGGAGCGCGGCGCGAACGAGCCGCTCCTTCGCGCGCACCTGGGTCAGCAGCTCCTCGGTCAGCGCGTCGACGACGGCGCACGCGGCGGCACAGGCAACCGGGTTCCCACCGAAGGTGCTGCCGTGGTCGCCCGGGACGAAACCCGCCGGTGCTTCGTTTGCAACGAGGAGACAGCCGATCGGCAGTCCGTTTGCGAGGCCCTTCGCGAGCGTCACCGCGTCAGGTGTCAGCCCGAGCGCCTCGAAGCAGAAGAAGCTTCCGGTGCGGCCCATTCCCGTCTGAACCTCGTCGAGCACGAGAACCGCACCGGCCTCGTCCGCGAGCTCCCTTGCCGCGGCGAGAAACGCCGGGCTCGCGGGGTTCACCCCGCCCTCCCCCTGGATCGGCTCCAGCAGGATGCACCCGACGTCGTCGCCGACCGCCTTCAGGAGAGAGGCCAGGTCGTTCAGGCGTGCGAAGCGCACTCCCGCCAGGAGCGGCTCGAAGGCCGCCCGCTTCGAAGGCTGGCCCGTGGCGGAGAGCGCGCCGAGCGTCCGTCCGTGGAAGGAGCCCTCGAGCGCGGCGACGCCCGGCTTCCCCGTGGCTCGCCGGGCGTACTTCAGCGCCGCCTCGATCGCCTCGGCACCCGAGTTGCAGAAGAACGCTGAGGCGCCCCCGAAGCGCTGTGAGAGCCGCGAGGCGAGCTGCTCCATCGGCTCGCTCCAGTAGAGGTTCGAGACGTGCCACAGCTGCTCGAGCTGTTCGATCGCGGCCGCGAGTGGCGCCGGGTGGCAGTGCCCGAGCGGGACGACCGCGATGCCGCCGACGAGATCGAGGTAGCGCCTGCCCTCGTCGTCGAAGAGCCACGACCCGCGGCCCCGGACGAACGTCACGTCCTGCCGGGCGTACGTGGGCAGGATCGGTGGCTGCGCGAGCGTCCTCATGCGACCACCGACGTGGCGCCGATCTCGGCCTGGATGCCGAGGCGCGCCGCTGTCACCGCCGCACGCAGTTTCGGGACGATGCCGCCGTCGAGGCAGCGCCCGCTCAGTAGACGCTCTGCCTCCTCGGCGGCCACCACCGGGACGACGCGGCCCGACAGAAGGAGCCCGGGAACGTCGGTGAGGAAGAAGATGCGCTCGGCCTCGAGCCCGACGGCGAGCGCGGCCGCTGCCTCGTCGGCGTTCACGTTCAGCGGGCCGCGCGCGATGGGCGCGACGACCGGTAGGAGCTCGCCGGCGAGGGCGGCCTCGACGGCCGCCGGGCGGCTCGGAATCGGATCGCCGACGAGGCCGAGCGCCGCCACGTGGATGGCCTCGATTCCGATCTCGTCGCCGAGGAGCCCGACGGCGCGCTTGCCGAGCGCAGCGCAAAGCCTGCCGTTCACCTGGACGAGCGAGCGGCGGACGACGTCGAGGCTTCGGGCCGATGTCACGCGCCGCCCGCCCACCCACTGCACCGGCAGTCCGAGCGCCTCCATCTCGCGCGAGATCTGCGGACCGGCGCCGTGGACGACGCAGACCTCGTGTCCCTCCCCGGCGAGAGCGAGTATGGCCGGCGCCGCGCTCTCCGCGACCGCCCCGCCGCACTTGACGACGATTCGCGCCACCGCCTAGCTCCGGTAATCCGCGTTGATGCGGACGTAGTCGTGGGAGAGGTCGCTCGTCAAATAGCGACCGCAGCCTTCGCCGAGCCCGAGGTCGAGCTCGATCCGGTACTCGGCGGCGGCACCCTCGGCATCGGCGGCCTGGGGAACGCCGCGCTCCAGCACGGTCGTCCCGTTGTAGCGCACCGTCAGCCGTTCGAGCTCGAGGTGTGCGAAACCGTCCTCGAAGGGTGCCGATCCCGCTGCCGCGACGACCCGGCCCCAGTTCGCATCGCGGCCGAAGAGTGCCGTCTTCACGAGCGGCGAGGTGGCCACGCGGCGCGCAATCGCCTTCGCCTCCGCTGCGCTCGCAGCGCCGGTGACCGCAATCTCGGCGACGAGGGTCGCGCCCTCTCCGTCCGCAACGATCTGGGCGGCGAGGCTCTCGCAGACGCCGGCGAGCGCGGTTGCGAATGCCTGGTCGGCCTCGGCTCCTCGACGCACCTTGGCTGCTCCATTCGCGAGCAGCACAACCGTGTCGTTCGTGGAGCACTCGCCGTCGACCGAGATCGAGTTGAAGCTCGCATGTACCGCGGGCGCGAGAAAGGAACGCGCCTCTCCCCTTTCCAGCGGAAAGTCGGTCGTGACGACGGCGAGCATCGTCGCAAGCTGGGGATGGATCATCCCCGAGCCCTTGGCCATGCCCCCGACCGTGAACCCGCCGCCCTCGGCGAGCGCCTGCTTGCGGCAGGTGTCGGTGGTGAGGATCGCCTCGGCGGCCGCGTCTCCGCCGGCCGGGGAGAGCGAGCCGGCGGCGCCCGGAAGACCCCCGAGGAGCCTGTCGATCGGCAGTGCCTCGCCGATCACTCCCGTCGAGAGGACGAGTACCTCCTCCGGCTCGAGATCGAGCAGGCGCGCGGTCGCGGCGGCGGTCGAGCGGGCGTCCTCGGCTCCGCGCGCGCCGGTCGCCGCGTTCGCGTTCCCGGAGTTCAGCACGACCGCCTGCGGGTCGGCGAGCTCGAGATGGCCCCTCGAGAGGCGCACCGGCGCCGCCTGAGCCCGGTTGGAGGTGAACATCGCGGCGCCCGTCGCTCGCCTATCCGATCGGACGAGTGCGAGGTCGAGCCGGCTGCGCCGGAGTCCGCAGTGGACGCCGCTGGCGAGAAACCCGCGGGCCGCCGTCACACTCACAGCGCTCCCTGTTTGTGCGCGCGCCGGGCGACCGGATCCCCAACTGCCCCCAGGGGATCCCCGAGATCCCTGCAGACACGATATCGGCGCACCTCGCACGTGTCCGTGACGTCTCCGCGACAGCTTCGTTCGCTCACACGAGCACCCCCGCGAGGCGGAGTCCAAGGGTCTCGTCGAGGCCGAGCGCGAGATTCGCGTTCTGCACCGCCTGGCCCGCCGCTCCCTTGCCGAGATTGTCAAGGGCGCAGACGACGATCGCCCTGCCCGTGGACCGATCCTCGAAGAGCGCGATCTCGGCGGCGTCGGTTCTCTGCAGCCGAGCGATGTCCGGTGTCAGACCCTCGGGGAGAACCCGAATCGCCGGCGCGAGGGAGTACGCGTCTTCGAGGCGCTCCCGGAGGTCCTTCTCGAGCGCGTGGGCATAGCAGGTGACCAGGAGCCCGCGCCGCACGGGAAGGAGGTGGGGGACGAAGCAGACGGGGAAGCCAAGGGCCTGCTCGATCTCGGGCGCGTGCTGGTGACAGCCGACCCGGTACGGCGACAGGTTCTCGAGCACCGACCCGGCATGCGCGCGGGGACTCGGCGCGCGGCCGGCGCCGGAGACACCAGACTTTGCGTCGACGACGACGCCTGAGGGCTCGAGCACATCGGTGAGCGGGAGGAGGGCGAGCAGGGCCGCGGTCGCATAGCAGCCCGGGTTCGCGACGAGGTTGCTTTCGGGCGGGCCGAGCTCCGGCAGTCCGTACGCCCATTCCAGAAGCTCCTCTGGCCGGGGGTGTGCGAAGCCGTACCAGTCCGGGTAGAGCGCCGCGTCGCGCAGCCGGTGGGCACCGGAGAGGTCGATCACGACCGCGTCCGCCGACGGGCGTAGCGCCGCCGCCCTCGCGTGCTCGAGGCAGAAGAAGAAAGCATCCGCCGCACTCCCGAGAGCCTCCTCGACAGTCACGAGGTCGGGGAGGTCAACGCCGACGAGCCTCGGGTCCAGCGCACTCGCAGGCTTGCCGGCGAGAGAGTCTGAGCCGAGCGCGACGACTCCCAGCTCCGGGTGACCGAGGACACGATCGAGCGCCTCGCGGCCGGCATAGCCCGAGCAGCCGAGAATGGCGACCGCGTACGGCATCTGCGTATTATGCAATATCACGCCTAACATGCAAAGAGGAGCGTTGCTAGAGTGCTGGCTGTGAAGGAGCTGCTTCTGTAGCGCAGGGGCGACCGTGGCGAGAGCCGCGCCTGCTCCTACGGCCTCTCGAGCGAGAGGCCTTTTTGTTGGCGGAGGGCGAGATGGAGCACTACCAACCCGAGACGGTCGAAGGGAAATGGCAGCGAGTCTGGGCGGACGAGCGCGCCTTCTCAACTCCGAACCCCGCCCCCAGCGAGCAGCCTCTGGAACGGCACTTCTACATGCTTGAGATGCTCCCGTACCCGTCGGGGGAGCTGCATATGGGGCACGTGCTGAACTACACGCTCGGAGACGTGGTTACCCATTTCCGTCGCCGGAACGGCTGGATTGTCCTGCGGCCGATGGGGTACGACTCGTTTGGCCTGCCTGCGGAGAACGCGGCGATCAGGGAGGGCGGGCACCCGCGCCAGATCACCGAGCGCAACATCGCGAACATTCGGCGCCAGATGCGTCGCCTCGGGTGGGCGATCGACTGGGATCGCGAGCTGGCGGCCCATGAGCCCGAGTACTACCGCTGGACGCAGTGGCTCTTCCTGCGCCTGTTCGAGGCCGGCCACGCCTACCGCCGAGAAGCTCCCGTCAACTGGTGTCCGAACGACCAGACGGTGCTCGCGAGGGAGCAGGTCGTCGACGGACGCTGTAACCGCTGCGGAGCCGAAGTGGAAGCGCGTCAGCTCGAGCAGTGGTTCTTCCGGATCACCGCCTATGCGGACGAACTGCTCGAGGATTTGGGCTCGATCGACTGGCCGGAGCGGACGAAGGCGATCCAGCGCAACTGGATCGGTCGCTCGGAGGGTGCCGAGGTTCTGTTCCGCCTTCCCGACCTCGACCTCGACGTGCCCGTCTTCACGACGCGCGCCGACACCCTCTTCGGCGCGACGTTCTTCGTCCTCGCGCCCGAGCACCCGCTCGTCCCGCGGCTCGTCGCCGGCACCGAGACGGAAGCAGAGGTGCTGCTCTACGTGCGGCGAAACGCGGCGAAGGCCGCCGCCGAGCGGATTGACCCCGACAAGGAGAAGACGGGAGTCTTCACCGGCCGCTACGCGACAAACCCGGCGACGGGAGAGCCCGTTCCCATCTGGGTCGCCGACTACGTCCTCATGGAGTACGGGACGGGCGCGATCATGGCCGTCCCCGCCCACGACGAGCGCGACTTCGCATTTGCGCGCCGCTTCGGCCTGCCGGTGCGGCAGGTGGTAGCCGCGCCCGGCGCAGAGGCCGACGAGGGTTCCCGGTACGTCCCGCACGCCGACGAGGAGGTGCTCGTCGACTCCGGCCGGTTCTCCGGCCTTCCGGCCGCGGACGGAAGACGCGCGATCGTCGAGTGGCTTCGCGGGGAGGGCAGCGGCGCTCCAGCCGTGAGCTTCCGTTTACGGGACTGGTCGTTCTCACGCCAGCGCTACTGGGGTTGCCCGATCCCGATCGTCTACTGCGAGACCTGCGGAATGGTCCCGGTCCCAGACGCGGACCTGCCGGTGATCCTTCCGGAGATCGAGAACTACCGCCCGAAGGGTGAGCCGCCGCTGGCGTCGAACGAGGCCTGGCTGAACGTCCCGTGTCCAAGCTGCGCAGGCCCCGGTCGTCGCGAGGCTGAGACGATGGATACGTTCGTCGACTCCTCCTGGTATTTCCTGCGCTACTGCGACCCGCACGACGAGGAGAAGCCTTTCGCGCGCGAGCTCGTGGACTACTGGCTGCCGGTGAGCCAGTACATCGGCGGGATCGATCACGCGACCGGGCACCTCCTCTACTCGAGGTTCTTCGTCAAGGCCCTGAACGAGCTCGGCCTTCTCGGCTTCCGCGAGCCGTTCGCCCGGCTCTTCCACCAGGGCTGGGTGCAGTTCGACGGCAGCAAGATGTCGAAGTCGAGGGGAAACGTCATCGGCCCCGACGACCTCGTCCGGCAGTACGGCGCGGACGCCGTGCGCCTCTACATCCTCTTCATGGGGCCGGCCGACGAGGACATGGAGTGGAACGAGGGTGGGATCGAGGGGATGGTCCGGTTCCTACGCAGGCTCTGGCGGGTCGTAAACGAGGTGGCCGACGCGAGTGAGGCGGGCGCGATCGCCGCGGACGACGCGCTTGCGCGAAAGGCGCACGAGACGATCGCGAAGGTCACCGACGACATCGGCCGGCGGTTCCAGTTCAACACGCCCATCGCGGCGATCCAGGAGCTCGTCAACGAGCTGGGTCGCACCACGAACGGCCCATCGGCTCGCTTTGCTGCCGAGGCCGCGGTTACCCTCGTTCAGCCGTACGCACCGCACGTGGCCGAGGAGCTCTGGGAGCGGCTGGGCAGAGAACGTCTCTGGGAGCAGCCCTGGCCTGTCGCCGATCCAGCGTTGCTCGAGCGGGAGAGCTTCGAGCT
>JBBQDZ010000093.1:0-9153 GCA_038320185.1 Gaiellales bacterium | reverse complement strand
GGTCGGTCTCGCGCACCGGCTGCGGGTGATGGGCTCACTCGCGCTTTCGCTGTGCCACCTCGCGGCGGGGCGCGTCGACGGAGTCTGCTCCCTGAAGGCCGCCCGCGCTGTCGACATCGCGGCCGCGCAGCTCCTCGTGCGCGAGCAGGGCCTCGCGATCGACCTGCCGGAGGCGCCGCCGTTCGGGCGTGCGCCGCTCGACAACGGTGCCCGATCGCGCGTCGTCGCGGCCGGGAGCTCCGAGCTCTGCGGGCGACTCTTCGCTGCGCTCTGCGCCTGAGCCGCCGCGCGCGCAAGCAGCCTCGCCTCCGCCGGCCACGTCCGAGGGCCTGTCCCCCGGACACGTACCGACTGGCCAGGTCCGAGCGCCTGTCCCACCGACATTCGCCCCGGGATAGGGCGTCTCGGGGACGTCAGACGCCGGCGTCGATCGGCTCCGACGGTGGGCCCACCGACAACAGCTCCCGCACGAGCGCCGCGAGCCGACTGGGGGCGAACGACGCCGGCGAGGCCTCGATCTCTTCCACCGTCCACCATCGAAGCTCGTGGACCCCTTCGGCGGCGAGACCCTCGACCCCGAGCTCCGGGCGGGGCTCGAACGCCGGCACGCGTAGAAGGACGAACGACTCGCGCTGGTCGAGTGTCCTCCCGAACCACGGGAAGACGTGCCGTCGCCGCCACACGACCGGCCCCCACTCGAAGCCGGCGAGCCCCGTCTCCTCGCGCAGCTCGCGCCGCAGCGCCTCCTCGTCCCCTTCTCCACTCTCGAGCGCTCCGCCCGGCGTGGCCCAGAAGACCTCACCAGTGTCCGGGTTGTCGAAGCGGACGAGGAGGATGCGGTCGGCCGCGTCGACCACGATCGCGCGGATCGCTTGGCGCGGCTCGGCTCGCACGAGCGGCAGACCAGCGGATCGACCGACAACGTCCACCGGTTTCTGGTCCGCGATGAGACGGCGCCATGCTGCGTCCTCGGTCGCCTCCATAGTCTCCACTATGCAGGCTCCCCGCGTCCTTGCCTGGCTTGCTCCTCGCGACCCGGAAGTGCAGCAACGTTGCCGGCCGACCCGCTAGCCCGGTGGGCGAGGTGCATATCGGCTGCTCGGGCTGGAACTACACGCACTGGCGCGAGCTCGTGTATCCGAAGGGACTGGCGGCGCGGCTCTGGCTTGCCCATTACGCGACCCTCTTCGACACCGTCGAGATCAACAACACCTTCTACCGCTTGCCGCTGCGCACCTCGGTCGAGCGCTGGGTGGCCGAGTCGCCGCCGGGCTTTCTCTTCGCGGTGAAGATGAGCCGCTACGTCACGCACATCAAGCGCCTCACCGAGGTGGCCGAGGGGCTGCGGCTCTTCTACGAGCGGATAGAGCCGCTCGCACGCTCGCCGAAGCTGGGGCCGCTGCTCTGGCAGCTCCCCGGCAGCTTCCACCGCAACGACGGCCGCCTGGCGGCGACACTGGCGCAGCTTCCGTCTGGCCGTCACTGCTTCGAGTTCCGGCACGCGAGCTGGTTCGTGCCGGAGGTGTACGAGCTCCTGCGCTCCCACGGCGTCGCTCTCGTGATCGGGGACGACGTCCGTCGCCCCTTCCAGACCGACGAGCTGACCGCCGACTGGACGTTCGTCCGCTTCCACGGCGGGTCCGACCGCGGCGATTATCCGGCGCCCGTGCTCGAGGAATGGGCGCGGCGCATGGAGGCATGGCGCGAACGTTGCGACGTCTACGTTTACTTCAACAACGACTGGGAGGGCTTCGCGGTGCAGAACGGCCTCTGGTTGCGTGAGCGGCTCGGCGCCTGAGTTCGCCGTACGATCCCGTCATGCTCGAGCTGGCCGCCGCGCTCGCCCTCGCCGCGGCGCCGAAGATGACGCTCTCGGCGCCGACGCACACGCCCCGAGTCGGCGCGCGGTGGGCCTACGCGGTCCGGGTCACCGACGCACGCGGCAAGCTCCTTCGGGCGCGGCTGACGGTGCAGGTGGTCGATCCCTTCGGCGGCACCCATCCGGTAGAGCTCGGCAATACCAAGCGGAAGATCGTCGACCATCCGTTCACGGGCGTCTTCCGGGACTTCACGCTCTGGCCTCCCGAATCGCGAGGATTCAGCCTCGTTTTCCGCGTCGTCGTGACGGCCGCGGGGGTTACGCGTCGGCTCGACTACTCGGTCCGGCCTAGGTGAGCGCGGCCGGCGCGGCCGTCGCCGTCTCGGGAGTTCGGAAGTCGTTCGAAGGCGGCCGCGTCCGGGCACTCGAAGACGTCACCGTCCGCATCGAGCCCGGCGAGATCGTCGCCCTGACGGGCCGCTCGGGCGGAGGGAAGAGCACTCTCCTACATCTGATCGGCGCGCTGGAGCGGCCGGATGCCGGCACGATCGACGTCGACGGAGAGCGGGTCGACATCCTGGCCGATCCCGCGACTTACCGTGCGAGCGTCGTCGGCTTCGTCTTCCAGTTCCACAACCTGGTGCCGGCGCTGACTGCGCTCGAGAACGTTCAGGTGCCGATGCTGGGCCAGCGGCGGCCGCGCGCCGCTCGCGTCGTGCGGGCGCGCGAGCTGCTCGCAGCGGTGGGCCTCTCCGAGCGCCAGAGGGCGCGGCCGCCGACGCTCTCGGGCGGCGAGCGGCTCCGGGTCGCCATCGCGCGGGCGCTCGCCAACGCGCCCCGGCTCCTGCTGGCCGACGAGCCGACGGGAGCCCTCGACTCGACGACCGGCGCGCAGATCCTGGACCTCCTGCGGCGCGTGCGCAATGAGCGCGGGACGACGATCCTCCTCGTCACGAACGACGAGGAGGTGGCGTTCGCGGCGGACCGGGCACTCCGACTCCGGGACGGGCGGATCGAGCCGGCTACTCTCCGCGGAGAGCCTCCGCAGGGCTGAGGTGCGCCGCTCGCCAGGCGGGGTAGAGGGCGCCAAGGATGCCCGTGCCAAGCGCGAAGGCGAGGCCCCACAGGAAGACGCCGGGCGTGAACGCGGGTGAGACGAGGGTAGACAGGGCGCTGCGCCTGGTGAAGACCTCGGCGCCGGCGTAGCCCGCTGCGAGTCCGACCCCGAGCGCCAGCAGGCCGATGCTCAACGCCTCGCACGTCACGAGGAGCGCGATCCGGCGAGTGCGCCAGCCGACGGCGCGCAGGACGCCGATCTCGGCCGTGCGCTCGAAGACCGACATCGCCATCGTGTTCGCGACAGCGATGCCTCCGACGACTAGCGCGACGATCGAGAAGATCCAGCCCGCGCTCACGATGAGGCGGCTCGAGGTGTCGATTCTCACCGCCTGCCCCGGTTCCGTCACAGCCGCCAAGCCTGCGTAGCGCCGCTCGAGGCGACGCGCGACCGCGGCCGGGCGCGCGCCGGGACTGACGGCGACGGCGAGTGTCGTGACCTCGCGATCGTGACCGTTCAGGCGCTGTACGACGGGTAGCGGCAGAACCGCGCCGAGATCCTCGAAGCGGTTTCCGGAGTGGTAGAGGCCCGCGATGCGGAAGCTGCCCCCAGCGACTCGGAGCCGATCGCCTGGCCTCAAGCCGAGCCCCGAGCGGTCGCCGAGAAGAACCTCGCCGCTCCGCGGCGCTCGGCCGAGGACGAGGACGAGTCTCCGGGCGGGGAACTCCCGCCGATCGAGCCCGAAGAGGAGGAACGAGTCACGCCCGCGGACGCCACCGACGTGCAGGTCGATCCGCGCGACGTCCCGAACCCCCGGGTCGCGACGGATGCGGCCGGCAAGGGACTCGGGAAGGACCGACCGCGTCAGGTCGGACGCGCCGCGCTGGAACAGGCCGAAGTCGGAGCGGCCGACGTGGATCAGGTCGCCGGCGGTGCGCCGGACGCCCGCCGCGATCGATAGGAGCGCCACGATCAGCGCCACGCCCACTGCGACGCCGGCGATCGTCAGTACCGTCCGAACGGGTCGCCGCCAAAGGTTCCGCCAGACGAGCCCGCCCCACGTCACTTGGCCATCTTGGCCGTTGCTAGGCTCGAACGCATGGGCGCGACCCCGGAAGCCGTCTACGAAGCGCTTGCGCGGGTGATCGACCCCGAGCTCCGGCGACCCGTGACGGAGCTCGACATGGTGCGCGAGGTGCGCGTCGACGGGCCCGACGTGGCGGTCACGATCGCGCTCACCGTGGCGGGCTGTCCACTGCGGTCGAGCTTCGAGGAGCAGGTGGCCCGCCACGTCGGGGAGCTGGCCGGCGTCCATTCCGTCACGCTCGCCTTCGACGTGATGACCCCCGACGAGCGCTCCGCGCTGACGACGAAGCTGCGCGGAGGGGTGGAGGAGCGCTCGAAAGGCATCTCGCTGGACCGCTCGACGCGCGTGCTCGCGATCGCGAGCGGAAAGGGCGGCGTCGGCAAGTCCTCGCTGACGGTCAACCTCGCGGCCGCGTTCTCGCGTCTCGGCCACGCCACAGGCGTCCTCGACGCGGACATCTACGGACATTCGATCCCGCACCTCCTCGGGATCACCCAGCGCCCGGTGGTTGTCGACCGGATGATCGTCCCGCCCGTCAAGGACGACCTGAAGTTGATGTCGATCGGCTTCTTCCTTGAGGACAACGCCCCCGTGATGTGGCGCGGGCCGATGCTCCACAAGGCGCTCGAGCAGTTTCTCTCCGATGTTCACTGGGGCGAGCTGGACGTGCTCCTGGTGGACATGCCGCCGGGTACCGGGGACGTCTCGATCTCGCTCGGGCAGCTGCTGCCGAGGGCCGAGGTGGTGATCGTCACGACGCCGCAACCGCTCGCCCAGGAGGTGGCCGCGCGCGCGGCGCTGATGGCGCAGAAGACGAGCATGCGGCTCGTCGGCGTCGTCGAGAACATGAGCGGTGAGGTCTTCGGAAGCGGTGGCGGCGACGCGCTCGCGAACGAGCTGGGCATCCCGCTCCTCGGCCGGATTCCGCTCGACCCACGGCTCCGCGAGGCGGGCGACCGCGGCGAGCCGCTCGTGCTGGCAGACCCTGGCTCAGCCACCGCCGAGCTCATCGTCGAGCTGGCCGAGGCGATCGTCGCCGCGCGGCGCGGCTTCAGGGCTCTCCCGGTTCTGTCCTGAACGCCGAGAGGCGCCCTCTCGGACGCCTCTCCTGCGCACGAGCTACGTGGCCGGCTAGCGGTCGTGCTTCTTCTTGTGGTCCTTGTCGTCGTCGCCGCCGTCGTGCTTGTTGTGGCGGTCGCAGCCGCCGGTCACGATCAGCGCCGGCGTCGGCGAGGTCGAGCCGATCGAGCCGCTCGTGAGCCCGTTTTGGCCGAACGCGGCCTGGAGGCCGCCGAGCAGGCGCGCGTCGTTCTCGTGGCCGCGACCGTTCAGGAACCCGGTGAGCTGGCCGCCGCTGATCACCGCGTTGAAGCTCGCGTTCAGATCGTGGTTCCCGGCCGAGTCGATGCGCAGGCTGCCCGTCATCCAGCCGAGTCCGGTCGTCGTGTTGACCACGCTGTCGCCGTCGATCGAGATCGCGCCGGCAAGCCGCGCGTCCGAGCTCGTCGAGGTGCCCCGATACCTGCCCCTGATCAGCGTGTAGTCGCCGTCCGCCCCCTTGCAGGTCGACGCCTTGTTCGTGCCCGACGGGGTGACTGCGAAGGTCGCGGATACAGCCTTCGTCGAGGGCTTGCCTCCTCCGTTCGCAACCGCCATCGCCGCGGCCGTGAGCGCTGTAGCGGCTACGGCGCCGATGGAAACGATCCTTCTCATCCGACCCCTCCTTTTTCGTTGCTCTATCCGGTAGACACCGGCCGCGGGGCAAACTTCCGCGGTGCCCTCCGACGCGGCCGTCCTCGCCAGGCTTCGTCGACTTGGCTTTGATGACTACGGGGCCCGGACGCTGGCGGATCACTTCCTGGACGCGGAATGGCGGGGCAAGCTCGGGCACGGGCTCTCGCGGATCGACTGGCTCGAGACGCTGCCGAAGCTCGATCCGGCCGCGCGGCCCGCCCTCCTGGCTTCGTACCCGGGGTTCGAACGCTGGGACGGGCAGGGTGCGCTCGGCTACCTGACCCTCGCCGCGATCTGTGACCATCTCGTTGAGGAGCCGCCGTCGCCAGCAAGAGTGATCGTCGCGGTGAACTGCTTCCCGACCGGCATGCTCGGCCACTGGGTGCGCCGGCTCGCCGAGGAAGCCGGGCTCGTCGCGCTGCTGACGGCAACCTCGCCGCCGCGGCTAGCCCATCCTGACGGCGGGCCGCCGCTTGTCGGCACGACGCCGCTCGCGATCGGCATCCCGAACCCCGAGGGCCAGCCGATCGTCGCCGACGTCTCGATGGGGAAGACGACCTACGGCGAGGTCCTCGCGGGGCACGCCGCCGCTGAGGATCTCGTCCCGTTCGGTGGCGACCAGGCGCACAAGGCATTCGCGCTCGCGCTCGGACTCCAGCTGGCGGTGGAGTCGTGCGTCGTCGAGGGCTACGGCGCGCTACTCGTGGTGATCGCGCCCGAGACGAGCAGCGTGGAGGCATTGCGTGAACTGGCTGGCGCCGCCGGGATCCGGCTGCCAGGGGACTCCTAGCCCAGGATCTCCCTCAACGTGGGATCCTCGCGCATCGCGTCGAAGTCGCTGTCGCTGGCGGCGTACTCGCGCACCTTCTCCGGCTCGAGCTCTGCGGCCCGGCGAAGCGCCGCGAGGGCTTCGTTCTTGCGGTCGGTCTGCGCGTGGAAGCAGGCCAGGTTGAAGTGGCCCTGCCACATGTCCGGGTTCGCCGCGACCGCCTCCTCGATCGTTCTGCGGCCTTCCTCCTCCCGGCCTGACTTCAGGTGCCCGAAGGCGGCGAAGATCGACTCCCACGGCGACGGCGTGAAGACCTCGCCCCGTTTCGCACCGACGGCGAGGACGGCCGTTCCGGCCTCACGGGCCACCGCGCCGCGGCGCGTCCCCGGCCGGACGTAGACGAACGTTCCGGCCGGTGCGTCGACCTCCTCGCCGTCCAGCGTGAAGGCGGCGCGTCCCCGTAGCACGACGTAGAGCTCGTCATGCCCCTCCTGCTCGGCGTGCTCCTCCACCACGCGCGCTCCCTCGGCTTCCGCGCTGTACGCGTTGACGCCGAACGCCTGGATGTCGAAGCGGCGGCGAACCGGCCGCCAGGTGAGGCCTTCGTCGCCGACCGGGAACGACTCGAGCTCGTCGAGCCGTGCGATCTCGTACCCCTCAGGCATGTGCCCTCCTCAGCTCGTCGAGGACGACGGGGTCGATGGACTCGATGCCGTCCACCCGCTCCTCGAGATTCTCTTTGCCCGCCCAGTCGGAGAGCGCCTCGCCAATCTCCCCCTCGTGCCCGACTGCGGCCAGACGCTCCCGCAGCTCCTGCGCGAGCTCGGAGTCGACTCGCACCCACCGATCGCGTGGCGTCTTCCCGAAGAGGCGGTCGTGGATCCGGTAGATGCGCTCGAGCTCCTCGATTGGACGCTCGTGGTCGTCCACCCGCAAGTCGACGAGGACATCCGAGAGGCCGGCGTAGCCGCCGTCGCGCTCCACGACGAGCAGGCTGGCGGACTGCTGCCCGCGCCTGTCGCCGCCCGCCGCCTGCGCCGCCTCGAGGCAGTGCAGGAGGCGTCGCGCGAGCGGCTCGCCCGCTGTCGCCTCAAAGGTCTCCGCGAGCGCGTCCACGGTCTCGGCGGAGACGAGGATGTTGCCCTGTGCTGCGTAGGCAGGCCCGGTGCGGCCGCCGGCCCACTCGTGGCACCCACCGCCCGTAAAGCTCGCGCCCCGGCCCTTCGCGTCGACGACGCCGAGCTGGCGCTGCTCGCGTCCCTCGTCGGCCGCGGTCAGCTTCCGTACGGCCTCCTCGGCGCTCACGCCGGAGCGCAGCAGGGCGAGGCCGTCGGGCCCGTAGCGGGGATTCGCGTAGGACTGGGTGGCGACAGCGCCGACGTGCGGCTCGGCCCACGGGACGACGGAGCCGACGGCGAGGAACTTCGACTGCACAGCGGCGCCCCACTGCCCCGCTTCGAGATCGCAGGCGACGATGGAATACGTTGCGATCACGTCACCCATAGGTCAGCTCGGTCAGGTCGAGGTCGAGCAGGTCGCGGCGCTCCGGCGGCACGAGCGCCGACGCCACCTCCGGCCTCGCGAGCGCCGATCGCACTGTCGCTGCATCCGTGGCTCGCACGAACACGGGACGTCCGGCAGCGTGGGCCTCGCGTAGTGCCGCCACGTCGGCGACGCCGTCCAGGAGCAGTGCCCCCTCGGGAAGCTCGAGCTCGCCCTCGACCGCGATCTCGGGCACCTTCACGCCCGTCGCCCCGAGCCAGCGCTCCCTCACAGGGTGAGGCTCTCCCCCGGTTCGAGCGCATGGATGTCGACGCCCGGCGCGAGCTTGCGCAGCTCCTCCGGCGTCCCGGTCAGCAGCGGGAAGGTGCCGTAGTGGCAGGGGAAGCAGCGCTGCACCCCTAGGAGCTCGAGCGCCACGGCCGCCTCGCGCGGGCCCATGGTGAAGTGGTCGCCAATCGGGAGCACGGCGAGCTCGGGCGCATAGATGCGGCCGATCAGCTGCATGTCGCCGAAGACGCATGTGTCGCCGGCAAAGTAGATCCTGCGGTCGTCCTCGAGGGTGACGACGATCCCCGCCGCCTCGCCGAGATAGTCGCCGTCGTTCGAGGAGCTCGAGTGGAACGCGTTCGTCAGCGTGAACCCGAGGCCCGCCTTCTCGACCGTCCCACCCTTGTTCGGCGCTTCGGACATGTCCTCGGAGAGGCCCTGCTTCGAGAGCCAGCTCCGAAGCTCCAAGAGGGCGATCACCGGGCACTCGAAGCGCTTCGCGAGCTCGACTGTCTCGCCCACGTGGTCGGAATGGCCGTGCGTCAGCGCGATCGCATCAATCCGCTCGGGCTCCTTCTCCTCCTCGGGGCACTTCGGATTCTCGAGCCAGGGGTCGACATACAGCCGCTTGCCGCCCGGCGTGTCGAGCCGGAAGGAGGCGTGTCCGAGCCAGGTGAGGACGGCATCCGCCATCGGCTGGCAGACTAATCGAAGGCAGGAGCGTCCGGGCCGGGCGCGAATCTGGCGGCGTGCGCATCCGCGTCGTGCCCCTCTCGCTGGTGCTCCTCGCCGCTCTCTTCGCCGCCGCCAACGCAGCGGGGCTCGGCTACCTGCTGCTGCTCTGCGCCGTGCCGGCGGTCGCGTTCGCCGTCCTTGGCGCCGTGAGTGATGCGGTCGATGGCAAGGGTTCGCGGTAC
>JBBQDZ010000092.1:0-9290 GCA_038320185.1 Gaiellales bacterium | reverse complement strand
CCGCAACCTCTACATCTCCCGCGAGCGGACGTACAAGCGGAAGATCAAGGAGGCCTGCCTGGCGATCAAGCTCAGCCGCCACTGGACGAAGCGCAGGATCCTGACCGCCTACATGAACCAGGTCTACTACGGCAACCACGCTTACGGTGTGGAGGCGGCCGCCGAGACCTACTTCTCGCGCCACGCGCGGGAGCTCACACTCCCCCAGGCCGCGCTCATCGCCGGCTTGCCTCAGGCGCCTTCCGTGTTCGACCCGATCCAGAATCCGACCGCCGCGCGGGCGCGGCGCAACGAGGTGCTGCGGGCCATGCTCGTGAACGGGAACATCTCGCGAGCGCAGTACGTCTGGGCGCTCGCCCACCGCGAGCTGGGTCTCAACCCGGGTCGCCTCTACACGCAGATCCGCGAGCCCTACTTCTTCGGGTACGTACGCAACGAATTGATCCAGGAGTACGGTGCGAATACCGTCCGCTCGGGGGGGCTGCGCGTCTATACGACGATCGACCCGGCCTTCCAGCGATTCGCGCGGCACGCGATCACCGACACGCTGTATTCACGCTCCGATCCAGCCGCCGCGCTCGTCTCGATCAACCCTGCGAACGGTGCGATCCGGGCCATGACTGCCGTGACTCCGGGCCGCGCCGGCAACCAGTTCAACCTCGCCGCGCAGGCGAGGCGCCAGCCGGGGTCCACCTTCAAGGTCTTCGTGCTCACCGCCGCCGTCGAGCAGGGCATGAATCCCGCCTCGACGTACTACGTCTCCGCGCCGTTCCACTACCAGCCCGATCCGTACACGGCTCCCTGGGACGTCGCCACCTACGACCATTCCTATGCCGGCGCCATCTCCGTCGAGCAGGCGACTCTCAAGTCGGACAACACCGTCTTCGCCCAGCTCACCCTCGACGTCGGGCCCGACAAGGTTGCCGAGATGGCCCATCGGCTCGGCGTGCGCTCACCGCTCCTGCCGGTGCCGTCCATCGGACTCGGCGCCGACGCCGTCTCGCCGCTCGACATGGCGTCTGCTTACGCCACTCTAGCGGCCGGGGGGATCTACTCGCGGCCGATGGCGATCCGGAAGGTCGTGCTCGCAAACGGCCGGGAGGACACCGATGGGGGCTGGGGAGACCCTCAGCGCCGCCGCGTCATCTCCGACGGCGTCGCCTACGTGGTGGAGCAGATCCTCGAAGAGAACGTTCTCGGCGGTACCGGCGTCGGTGCCTATTTCGGCCGCCCCGCGGCGGGCAAGACGGGGACGACGGAGAACCACGCCGACGCCTGGTTCGACGGCTGGGTGCCGCAGCTCGAGACGGCGGTCTGGGTAGGGTATCCGCAGGCGGAGATCCCCATGTACGACGTGCACGGCATCTCCGTCGCAGGGGGAACCTTCCCGGCGACGATTTGGCACTTGTACATGGCGAACGCGCTGCGCTACGCGCCGCCACAGAACTGGAAGCAGCCGAAGCACTATCCAACCTTCGGGACGTGGGATCGCGGCCGGTTCGCCGTGACATCGACCCAGGCGACGACGGCTACATCGACGGCTTCGACATCGGGCTGCTCGACGACGGGCGGCTCCACGACGGGTACCTCGAGCGGCGGCGGTTGCAGCTCGACGGGCTCGACGACGTCGACCGCGTCGACCGCCTCGACCGCGAGTACGTCGGCGACGACTTCCACGGCACCGACGACGACCGTGGCGCCCCCAACGACGACCGTGGCGCCTCCGCCGCCTCCTCCGCCGCCCGTGACGCACCCGAAGCCGGGCACGACGGCTCCGCCGCCGCCTCCTCCACCTCCTCCTCCGCCTCCTCCGCCTCCTCCTCCGCCTCCACCTCCTCCGCCGCCGACGACGACAGCCCCACCACCCCCGACGACCACGCCCCCGCCTCCTCCTCCCCCGCCGACGACGACGGTCGCGCCCCCGCCCCCGCCCCCGCCTCCACCTCCTCCTCCGCCGACGACGACGGAGCCCCCGCCGACGACGACGGGCCCTCCGATCCCCTAGCAACCATCCATTGGGTCGAACGTTGCCGGCCGACCCTCTAGGCACTTCGAGCCTGCGTGCCGGCCGCGCGACCGGACGCCTCGCCCTGGCGGCTGGGATGACGGTCGTCCTGCTCGTCGCTGCCTGCGTCGCCTTCGCTTGGCCCGGCAGCTCGCCGCTCGTACCGCGTCACGCAGGGCATCCGGGAGGCGAGCGCACCTGGGCGTGGCTCTTTCTCGTCTGTGAGGTCGCCGCGTTCCTTGCCTATGTTGTCGGCGTCGCCCTCCTTAGGCGCCGGCGCCCGTCGCTTCGTGCCGTCGCGGCGGTCGCCGCCGCGGTGCAGCTCGCCCCGCTCGGCGGGCCGCTCCTCCTCTCGACCGACGCGTGGACATACTGGGACTACGGGCGCCTCGCGGCGGTGCACGGCAAGAACCCGTATCGCGAGCCGCCACGGTCCGAGCCGGGCGACGTGGCCTACCCCTACGTCGGCGCCCGCTGGCGCGACGAGAGCTCGGTCTACGGCCCGGGTTTCACGCTCGCCTCCGAGCCGCTCGCCCTCACCGCCGACAGCTCGTCCGAGCGCGCCGCGTGGCTCTACAAGTCCCTCGCGGCGCTTGGGATCCTCTTGGCGGCGGTTCTCGCCGCGCGCCTCGCGTCCCAGCCGGTGTTCGCGCTTGCGTTCGTGGGCTGGAATCCGCTTCTTGCCGTGCACTTCGCTGGCGGTGGCCACAATGACTCGTGGATGGCGGCTGCCGTCTGCACGGCGCTCCTGCTCGGCGCGACCGGGCGGCGGCAGCGCGCAGGCGTCGCCTGGGTCGCGGCCGCCTCCGTGAAGTGGATCGCCCTCGTCTTCCTGCCGCTCCGGGCGTTGGAGGCCCGAGCGCGCGGGCGCCCGGTCGGCCACCTGGGGTTCGCCGCCGCCGCCGCCGCCGTGACGGCCGCCGCAAGCGCCCGCTACGGCTATCACTGGCTGTCGGCCTTCGGCCCGCTGGCCCGGAACGCGAACCACGAGAGCCGCTTCGCCCTGCCGCATCGCCTCGAGGAGCTCGGCCTGCCTCATCCCGCCGGGATCGTCCTGCTGGCGGCCGGCTTCGTCGCCGCATATGCGTGGCTACTTCGCGAAGCCAGCCGCGGGCGTGCCCGGCTCGCGCTCTGCGCCGCGCTCGTCCTCCTCGCGACCCCCTACCTCGCCCCCTGGTATGTCGCGTGGGCCGTTCCACTCGCCGCGATCGAGGAGGACCGCCTCGCGCAGATGCTCACGCTCGCGCTATGCGCTTACCTGCTCCGGTCGGCCGTGCCTCTTTAGGACGCCCAGGCCCTCTTCCCCCGGGGTCCCCCTTATGTTCTTCCCCCGCTTTCGAGCCTAGCGCCGAAACCCGCACGCGTGTGAGTCGGTTCTCGAACGAAAGCGTTACCGCACGCGACGGAAGATGAGGATGCCGTCGCGCTCGTAGACGAGGCGCCACGCCGGCAGGCGGCGGAGCAGGACCAGCGCCTGCTCTGCCTCGAGCGGGTCGTTGCGGTCGAGGTAGCTCGGGCGGGTCTCGTCGAGCGCAATCCAGCCCGCGTCGCGCAGCACGGGGAAGCTCAGGACCCGGCGGCGGGCGGAGAGATGGGCTCCGAGCGAGTTCGACACGCTGACAACAGCGTGTGGCGGGATCCGCCGGATGGCGGCGACGGCAATCGCGTCATGGCGGGAGACGTAGCCCTCGTGCGACTGGAAGGCCTCGCCATGTGGGAGCTCCCGCCACAGCGGTATCGCGCCGAGGTGGAAGTTCGCCGCCAACGCTATCGCGGCGGCCGCGACCCCCAGGGTGACCGCACGATCCGGCCGCCTCCGCACGATCCAGCCCGCCCCGAGAACGGAGGCGCCGACGAGCGGCGGGATCTCGGCGGCCGTGTAGTGGAAGTGGATCGACGTCTGCGTGGGCGTCGCGGAGAGGAGGTTGACCGCCAACTCCGGCAGCGCCGCCGCCGCGACGAGCGGAGCGAAGAGCCAGAGGCAGGCCAATGGGATCAGCATCGTCAGTAGGTAGCCGGCGCCTCGCCCGTCCAGAGCGACGCTCACGACGTGAAGCGGATGGGTCACCGCGGTCTTCAGGACACCCCCCGGCGAACCGCCCACCTCGTGGTAGCGCTGATAGAAGGTCGAGCTCTGGCCGTCGTTGAAGTGCGGGATGACGATCCCGATCGCGATCGCCGAAGCAGCCACGCCCGCGGCGGCCACCAAGCCCCCAGCCAACCGTCTGCCTCTGGCGATTCCATACCAGACGCCGAACCCGGCCACGACGAGTGGCACTTCCTCTTTCGTCAGGCAGGCGAGGGTCGCGAAGAGCGAGAAAGGGATCAGCCGATCCTCGTCGAGGTACCACAGGCCGAAGAGGAGGAAGGGACAGGCGAGCGCGACCGGGTGGAACTCGTTCAGCGTGAGCCACTGAACCGGCGGGTAGAGCAGGTAGGCGAGCGCGAAGCCGAGGGCGGCTCGCTCCGAGGCCAGATGCTTGCGGGCGAGCCAGAAGACCGGGAGCGCCCCGAGGGCAATCAGCACGCTCTGGCTGACGAGGAGGAGATCGGGGCTCGGCCAGATCCACCAGAGTGGGCCGAAGAGCGCGAGGATCGGGTCAGTGTGAGCCGCCAGCCTCGAGATCTGCTCCCCGTGGAGGTCGGTGACGCGCAGTGGATGACCGTGCGCGGTCGCCCACACCGCCTGCGCCATGTTTCCCAGGTCGAAGCGTCCGGTGTTGAACGCCCGCTGGCGCAGGATCGAGAGGGCGGAGAAGCCGAGCGCATAGGCGGCGACTGCACTCCAGAGCAACGCGAGGCTCGGCCTTTGCGCGGCCCGACGCGCGCCGCTCACCGGGCGCGCCTTGCGACGAGGTCCTCGAGCAAGCTGCGCCAGCGCGATCCCAGCACCGCCTCGCTTGCCTGCTCGCGATACACCTGCGAGCCCCCCGTGGACAGGTGCTGCGCGAGCCCCGGGTCGGCCGCGAGCCTCCGCAGCGCCCCGGCGAGGGCCTCCGCATCCCCCGCGGGCACGAGCAGCGCGTCCTGCTCGTGCGTCAGAAGCTCGCGGGCCGCCGGGCTGTCGGCTGTCACGAGCGGCGTGCCGCACGCGAGCGCCTGGAAGGCCTTGTTCGGGATCACACGCGTCGCCTTCTCGCTCCGTCCGAAGATCCCCAGCGCGCAGCTGGCCTGGTGGAGCTCGCTCGGGAGGGACTCGTAAGGAACCCACGGGATCCACTCCACGTTCGGTGGCCTCCGCTCGAGCAGCCGCTCGAGCTGTCCGCTTCCGACGACCCGGAAGGAGAGCTCGGCGGCGAGACGTGCCGCTTGGAGGATCGTCTCGAGCCCGTGCAGGGGGATGAGCTTGCCGACGAAGAGGCAGGTGAACTGCTCCGGGCCGTGCCATCCGGGGCCGAAGACGCGCTCTTCCGCGCCGACGAAGCACACTCCGACCCGGGATGGGGGTAGGCCGGCCAGTGCGGCGAAGTGAGCCGCGTTCCCCTCGGTGTCGGCGACCACTAGGTCGGCGGCTCTCAGCGCGGCGCGATCGACCGCTTCAAGCGCTCGCGCCGGGGGCGAGCCGGCGCGGAAGCGGCCTCGGTCGCCGACGAGCGTGTCCGAGAGCGAGACCAGCGGATTGAAGACGAGCGGCCGGCGCCCGGCGATGCACCGTGCCGCGAGGAGATCGAGGTGTCCGGGGTAACCGACGAGCAGGACGTCGAACTCGGGCCCAGGGCGTCTCAGCAGCCGGAGCTCCGCGAGGGCAAGCCGCACGGCGGTTCCGACTCCCGCCCGCCACTTGTGCTCCTGCCCTTCCCACACGGAGACGTGCCGCTCGATCACCTCGACGCCGGATCGCCGGAGGCACGAAATCACCTGCGCGTTGCGCGGATAGTCGCGCTCGTAGGTCCCGAAGTAGCAGACGCGCAAGCTAGCGCAGGATCTCGTCGACGTGCAGCTCGCTGCGCTCGCGGTCACCCCAGCGCTCCTCATGGTGGCTCGTGATCATCTCGCTGATCAGGCCGAGCGAGAAGAACTGCAGGCCAACCACCACGAGCAGTACGCCGAGGGTCAGAAGCGGGCGCTGACCGATGGCGTGCCCGAGCGCCTTCACGACGGTCAGATAGAGGAGCGTCCCCGCTCCGATGAGGCTCAGCACGAGGCCGAGGCCGCCGAAGAGGTGGAGGGGACGGTGGCGGTAGCGACCGATGAAGGACACGGTCAACAGGTCGAGGAAGCCGCGAAGGTAGCGCTCGATCCCGTAGCGAGACCGGCCGTGCTCCCGCGCGCGATGGTTGACGGGCAGCTCCGCGATTCGATAGCCGCGGTAGTGGGCGAGGACGGGGATGAACCGATGCAGCTCGCCGTAGATCCGCAGGCCTCCTACGACGTCGGAGCGATAGGCCTTGAGCCCGCAGTTCATGTCGTGTAGCCGGATGCCGGTCATCCAGCTCGTGACCGAATTGAAGATCCTCGAGAGGAAGCGGCGGCTCAGCGGGTCTCGGCGGCGCGTCTTCCAGCCGGAGACAAGGTCGAAGCCCTCGTCGAGCTTCGCGAGCAGTCGCGGGATCTCGGCAGGGTCGTCCTGGAGATCGCCGTCGATCGTGACGACGATCTCTCCGTGAGCCTGCGCGAACCCGGCGGCGAGTGCCGCTGCTTTCCCGAAGTTGCGGCGCAGCCGCACGACGCGCACGTTCTCGCTCTCCGCGTGCAGCCTCGTCAGCGCCGCGAAAGATGCGTCTGTCGAGCCGTCGTCCACGAAGACCGCCTCCCACTCCCGGCCGAGCGGGTCGAGCGCCGCCTGGAGCTCCTCGTAGAGCAGCCGGAGGGTCAGGCTCTCGTTGTGAACCGGGACGACGACGGAGATCACGGAGTGGGGACGGTGGTGGTCGTGGGGGCGGGGAGGCCGATCGTAGTCGTCGGAGGAGGCGCGGTCGTGGTCGGCGGCGCCGTCGTGGGAGGAGGTTCGGTCGTGGTCGGCGGAGGCGGAGCTGTCGTCGGAGGAGGCGCGGGCGTGGTCGGCGGTGTCGTAGCTGTCGTCGGAGGAGGTTCGGTCGTCGTGGGCGGCGCGGTCTTGGTCGGCGGCGCCGTCGTCGGAGGAGGTTCGGTCGTCGTGGGCGGCGCGGTCGTGGTCGGCGGCGCCGTCGTCGGAGGAGGCGCGGTCGTGGTCGGAGGCGTCGTGGTCGTGGCGGCCGCCGTCGTCTCACGAGTCGTGGTGGACTCGGTCGTCGACTTCACGGTCGTGGGTGCTGCTGTCGTTGCCGGGGGAGCTGTCGCGGGCGGTCGTGTCGTCGTGTGTCTCCGCGTCGTTACGGGTGTGAAGGGATGGCCGGAACCGTCGCGGGTCACGAAGTACGCCGAAGCGACTCCGGCAGCGAGCAGCGGTACGCCGAGGAGGAAGGCGCCACGCCGCCGGCTCCTCGCCGGACGCACGCGCGGGTGCCGCTCCTCGAACGGTAGGACGATCGTCCGGTCCCCGCCTCCTTCCTGATCGAGAACGCGGGTCGGTTCGACGAAGGCGAGCTCGGCGGCCAGCGCCTCGCCGTCGCGCGGGCGCTGCAGCGGTTCCTTCGCAAGCGCGGAGAGAGCGACGGCGGCGAGCGCCGCCGGAGCGTTCGCGCGAACCGACTGCGGGGGGGCAGGCGTCTCGTCGCGATGCTTTTCGATCAGAGCGAGGGCGTCGGGCGATTCGAAGGGCAGACGCCCCGTGAGCATCCGGTACAGGATGACGCCGAAGGAGTAGACATCGCTGGCCGCGCTCGCCGGCTCGCCCGCGGCCTGCTCCGGTGAGATGTAGGAAGCGGTCCCGAGCAAGGTGCCGGCCTCGGTTAGTGCTCCGGAGCCGCGGAGCCGGGCGATCCCGAAGTCGGCGATCTTGGCTCTGCCCTCGGCGTCGAAGAGGATGTTCGCGGGCTTGAGGTCGCGGTGCACGACTCCCTTGGCGTGGGCATGGCCCAGGCCGGCGGCGATCTCGGCGGCCACCTTCGCGGCGGCGTCGTCGGGCAGGGGGCGGCCGGGTGGCAGTCGCGTTTCCAGAGTGCCTCCGGAGAGGTACTCGAGCACCAAGTAGGGTCGTGACTCTGTCTCGCCGTAGTCGAAGAGCTGGCAGATATTCGGATGCGAGAGGGAGGCGGCCGCTCTCGCCTCGCGGTCGAAGCGGGCGGGGTCCGCATCGCCGCGAAGCAGCTTGAGCGCCACCTTCCGGCCGAGCTCAAGATCCTCGGCGAGCCACACTTCTGCCATGCCGCCGAGCCCGACCCGCTCCTCCAGCCGGTAGCGGCCGCCGATCACCTCGCTCGGCATCGCTAGTAGCTTATTGCCGTCCCGTGGAGGCGCTCCTGACGATCGAGGTGGCTCAGGCCCGGATCCTGGAGCGCGTCCGGCCACTGAGAGGCGAGCGCGTCTCGCTAGACGACGCGCTCGGACGTGTCGTCGCCGAGGAGGCGCGCGCGCTCGTCGATCTGCCGCCATTCCCGAGCTCGGCGATGGACGGCTTCGCCGTTCGCGCTGCGGACACTCCCGGCCGGCTCCCCGTCGTCGCGCGCGTCGCCGCAGGCGTGCCGGTCGCATCCCCGCTCGGTTCGGCCGAGGCCATGGGAATCGCGACCGGGGGCGTGGTGCCGGAGGGGGCGGACACCGTGGTCGCTGTCGAGGACGTTGTCGAGAATGACAACACGGTCGAGATCGTGGCCCGGCTCCAGGTGGGGACGAACATCCGGACGCGCGGCGGGGATGTTCGGGCCGGCGCAGCGATCGTGCGGCGCGGGACGCGCCTCGGGTCTCCGCAGCTCGGCGCTCTGGCCGCCGCGGGCATCGCCTTCGTCCATTGCGCCGTCCGCCCGCGTGTCGCCCTGCTCTCGACCGGCTCCGAGCTGCGGCGCCCGGGAGAGCCACTCCGCGCCGGGGAGATCTACGAGGCGAACGGCGTGCTGCTCGCGGCTCAGCTGACCCAGGCCGGCGCGACCGTCGTCCGGCTACCGCAGGTCGCCGACGACGAGGACGTCCATCGGGAGGCGATTCAGCAGGGCCTTGGGGCGGACGTCCTCGTCACTTCGGGCGGCGTATCCGTCGGGCCGCACGACCTCGTTCGGCGTATCGAACGCGAGCTCGGTGTCGAGGAGGTGTTCTGGGGAGTGGCGGTGAAGCCCGGCAAGCCGATCGCGTTCGGGACGCGCGGTGCCACACTGGTTTTCGGCCTACCCGGGAATCCGGTCTCCTCGCTCGTCGCCTTCGAGCTCTTCGTCCGTCTGGCCCTCCTCGGGCTGCAGGGCGCCGCGGACCCCCGGCCCCGGTTCCACTCCGG
>JBBQDZ010000091.1:0-9363 GCA_038320185.1 Gaiellales bacterium | reverse complement strand
CGGCGTCCGCGAGCGCGTTCGAGGCGCAGACGACGAGGCTGGCCGCGCGGAGGATAGGCCGCGCGAGCAGCGGCGCGCGCCGCGCAAGCTCCACGTCCGTCCCCCAGAGCTGGACGACGTACGGCTTCCCCGTCAACCGCGCCACGGCTCCGGCCGGAAGCCAGTGGGCGTGGACGAGATCGGCACCGCGGGCGGCCCGGCGGGCGGCCGCCGCGAAGCTCCCGAGCATCGCGGGCAGCAGGATGGCGCGCGCCGGCTGCGCCCGCAGGTTCCCGACGACGCCGGCGCCGTAGGCGATGCCGAAGTGCCGGAAGCTCTGCGGCGAGACCACCTCGACCTCCACGCCGCGTCCGCGGAGCTGCTCTACGGCATCGGCCACGAAGCGTCCCGCCGCATCGCCCTCCCAGCGCGGGTAGGAGGTCGTCAGGACGGCGACCTTCATGGCTTCTCGATCGGCACCAGCAGCTCGTACGCGAAGCGGTCGAGGACCGGGAGGCGTACCTGTGGCACCGGCAGCGGCGGGCGACCGAGCTTGTGGAGCGCCTGGTTCACGCCGTGGTTCACGGCTGACGCCGCGAAGCTGCCGTAGATCGGCCGAAGCGGCGCTCCTCCCGCCGCCCGCGCGAGCCGCGCGAGCTCCGCGGCGGAGAACGGCTCCTCGGTGCCGAGGGTCCAGGTGCCGCGGAGCTCGAGGACGCGCTTCCAGAGCCGGTACACGGGAGCGAGCCGGTTGGGGACACCGACGAGGGCGACGCCGCCCGGGCGCAGGGGCTCGAGGTGCGCCGCGACCACCCGCCGGCGCCGGTCCCCGAGGAAGTGCTCGCAGAGGCCGTACGACATGGACAGGTCGAACCGGTCCAGTACCTCCGCCGGCAGGTCGAACACATCCCCGACGACTGTCTGGACGTCGAGCCCTTGAGCCGAGAAGAGCCCGCGCGCCTGGTCGAGCGGGAACTGGGAGACGTCCAGCAGCGTCACCCGCGCACCGCGCTGCGCGCAGAGGACGCCGTTGAGGCCCCGCCCGGCGCCGAGCTCGATCACGCTCAGCCCCTCGAAGCCTCCGAAGCGGTCGCGAACGAACCGCTCCTGTGCGCGCCAGCGCGGCGTCCGCGCCTCGGCGGCCGGCGCGCCGGGGTCGACCGGGTCGGAGCGCCAGTGGCGGTCCCAGTCGGCCGCACGCTCACCCTTCGCCATGCCGCGAGCATGCCAGGCAGTGCCGCTTGCGGCGGACTTGTTTGCCGGGCATGCCGCCGGGTAGCCAGGCGGCACTCACAACCTCTGGAGGCAGAGAATGATTCTTCGTATCGACCGTGTCGCGGCGCAGCTGCCGCCGCCCTCGGACCCCGATCCGAACGGCGCGGCAGCCGTCCAGGAGCTCCTCGGCGGGCGCTTCGGCGAGATGTCGACGTTCCTGAACTACACCTTCCAGTCCTTCAACTTCCGCAGCAAGCAGCAGGCGCGGCCCTTCTACGACCTCGTCGCGAACATCGCCGCCGAGGAGTTCGGCCACGTCGAGCTCGTCTGCATGACCATCAACACGATGCTCACCGGCGCCTCCCCCGCCGAGGGGGGCACCCCTCCGAAGACTCCGCTCGCCGGTCTCAAGGGCGCGCGGAACAGCCACCACTACCTCGCGGGAGGTCTGGGCGCGCTCCCGCAGGACTCGATGGGTCGGCCCTGGAACGGCGACTACGTCTTCTCCTCCGGCGACCTGATCGAGGATCTGACGCACAACTACTTCCTCGAGACCGGAGCCCGCAGCGGCAAGCTCCGCGTCTACGAAACCGTCGACCATCCGGCGGCGCGAGCGTTGACCGGCTATCTGCTCGTACGTGGCGGAGTCCACCAGCTCGCGTACGCGCGGGCGCTCGAGCGACTGACCGGCGCCGACCTCGGCAAGCTCTTCCCCTCGCCCCGGATCCCGACCGCGAAGATCCCCGAGTGCGCCCCCCATCTCGAGCGCGGCGAGCACCTGAAGCTGTACCGCTTCTCGCCGAGCGACTACGGCGAGCTGCGTGCCGTCTTCAACGGAAAGCACCCCGAGACCGACGAGGAGCTGACCGTCGTCGACGAGGCACCCGAGGGCTTCGCGCCAAACGATCTGCCGCCGCAGCCGGCCGTCTTCGCACCGGACTACGCGCCGGACGAGATCGCCGAGATCGCGTCTCGTCTTCGTCAGGCGGCGGGCCTGCCTGCCAAGCCGACGGGAATCGTCGCGAACGGAGGGAAGGCGGGAGCCCTCACCTGAGCCGGTAGAGGACATAGCGCCGATCGGCATAGGCGGCGCGCAGCGGCAGGGCGAGCTTGTAGCGCGCGCGGACGAGGACGATCCAGCGCGCGCCGTAGCGGCGTGGGATCGCGAGCTCGCCCTTGCGGAAGAAGCGCCGCACGTCCTTCGCGCGGCGGTAGGGCCGGTTCGCCTTCGTGTCGGCGACGTGCTCCGGGGGTGCGGCCGCGAGATAGACCGGGGCCGCGGCGGCGATCCGGTAGCTCGTCGGCAGGTCCGAGAAGACGACGTCGCGCGCCGGGACGAGCTCGCGGAGCGCGCGAACGAGGCCGGGCGTCAGCGCCCGCGGATCGTCGCTTCGCAGCGCGCTCCAGTGCGCCGCCGCGTGCACCGCGACAGGGGCCACGAAGAGGCCGGCGGCAAGGGCTGCGAGAGTCGGCCGCCGCTCCGGCAGCGACCGCCGCCCCAGCACCGCCGCCGCGACCGCGGCGATGGCGCCGAGCGCGGCGATCCACGTGGCGATCGAGGGGCCTCCCTCGCGGAGCCCGTAGCCGAAGTCGCCGGGGTAGGCGAGCTGCAGCGCGATCCCCGCCGCGAGCCCGAGCGGCGGCAACAGCCACCGGAGCGCCGCGGCCGCGACGAGCGCGCCGCCTGCGAAGGCATACGCGAGGGGGACGAAGCCGGCCGCCCGCCGCGCCTGCGAGAGCGAGAGGACGTCGGCGAAGTGGGGGAAGACGAAGCTCGGCAGCGTCAGCGCGAAGACGGCGAGGGAGCCGCCGAGCACGAACGAGGCCCAGCGCCTCCGCCACGCAAAGCCCGCGAGCGGAATCGAGAGCAGCGCGGCGACGGCCACCGCGCCGGTGCGGCCGAACACCTCGGGGGCGAGCCGGTAACGGTGGATGGAGCTCACGTCGAGCTCGCCGGCGTACTGGCGCAGCGCGCGGCGTAGCTCGACGCTCGAGGGCGTGTACGAGGCGGTTCGCGAGGCGAGCGAGTGCAGAGGGACGAGCACGACGGCCGCGGGGGCCGCCAGGGCGGCGAGGGCCTTCAGCCCCGGCAGCGCGTCCCGGCGCTCCGCGAGCGCACGGACGGCGACGTAGCCGGCGAGCGGGATGCAGAGGAAGATCGCGTACGTCGCGTGGACGAGGACGAGCGCGAGCGAGGCGGCCGCGATCGCCGCGAGGCGCGCGCGGCCGGGCTCGGCGACAAAGGCGAAGAAGAGCGCGAGCGCCGCCGGCACGAAGAGCTGCCGATCCGCGGTAGGCGGCAGGGCCAGAGAGACGTACGAGCCTCCGTGTCCCGCGGCGAGTCCGATCACCGCCACCTGGGCCACCACGGTCGCCACCGCGCCCGAAATCGAGTCGAACACCCGCAGCCCCGCCTCGTAGGCCAGCGCGAAGGCAACCGGCGCCAGCACCGTCGGCTCGTGGAGGACGACCGCCGACGGGTCGACCCCGCCGAGCTTCGCGACGAGCGCCAGGAAGCCGTGCCAGAGGGGGAACGCGTAGCCCGGGTGCAGCCCGCCGTCCCGGAACTCGTCGAGGGTCCGCAGGTGCAGGTCGCCGAGCGCGTCGAGCTTCCGCACCCGCGCGAGGTGGAAGAGCGCGTCGCCACCGAGCACTCCCGCGACGTGCCAGAGGGCGATGCCGAAGACGATGCCCGCGGCGAGCACGATCACTCTCCCCGGGATCGCCTGGCTTCGCGGGCGCCGCAGCGCGAGCGGGAGCGCCACCGAGGCGAGCAGTGCCAGCACGACGAGTGCGAGCCAGATCGCCGTGTGCAACACGAAGACGGCGCCGAGGGCGATCGCGAGCGCCCCGAAGCACCACGCGAGCGGTGCCGCTGCGCCTCCCTGTCCGAGCGCGCGTGCGAGGAGGAACCCGGGCAGGAGCAGCACCGCCGTCGCCGCCGCGAGCCGTAGCCCGAGGCCTACGCCGTACCCCGGGAGGAGGCGTGTGAGCGCGAGCGCAGGGAGCGCCGCAAGCGCCCAGGGGAGACGCCTCACCGCAGGAGCGAGGCGGCGTCGCCGGAGGCAAGGAAGCGCTCGGCGTCGGCGTACGCCTCGCGGCGTCCCCGCGGAAACACCCGCGCCCGCAGGCGCACCCCGACGAGAAGCAAGCGCCGAGCCCGCTCGGCCTCGCGCAGCCCGCGATGCTTGGCGAAGAAACGGAGATGGCTGCGCAGGTTCTCGCGGTAGATCCGCCCGCCGTGCGAAGCCCCGCCGACATGGACGACCTCCGCCTCGGGGACGAAGTAGACCTTCCAGCCGGCGGCGCGGAAGCGATAGCACCAGTCGGTCTCCTCGCTGAACATGAAGAAGTCCTCGTCGAAGAGCCCGACGGCGTCGGCTGCCCGGCGGCGGACGAGGAGGCACGCGCCATAGAGCCAGTCGGCCTCGACCACCGAGCCGTGGTCGAACCCGCCGCCGTAGAAGGCGTTCAGGGCATCGGTTCGCGGCCCGAGCTTGCGCAGGAACAGGTACTCCGTCGCAAGCCGCCAGAGCGTCGGGAAGCCGCGGATGGAGCGTTGAATCGAGCCGTCCTGGTTTCGCAGGCGCGGGCCGACGACCGCCGCGTCCGGATGGGCCTGCGCGAACTCCACCAGCCGTCCGACGGCATCACCGACCGCCCAGGCGTCAGAGTTCAGGAGCAGGAAGAAGTCTCCCGAGGCGAGCCGCATGCCCGCGTTGTTGCCACCCCCCATGCCGAGGTTCTTCTCCTCGACGACACGCGCCTCCGGGAAGCGCTCGCGAACGAGCTCCAGGGTCCCGTCGCTCGAGCCGTGGTCGACGACGATCAGCTCGTCCAGGTCACGGACGCTCTCGAGGCAGCGCTCGGTCCAGGGCATGCCGTTGTAGGTGACGACGACAACGGAGACGGTGGGCGCCCTGTCAGCCATGACCGACGGAAGGCCGAACGACGCCCCGAAGTCCCTGCCAGGCAAGGATGGCGGCTCCGGGGAGCGAGAGCGCGATCGTCACGACGAAGAAGAGGAACCCCGTTGCGAAGGCTGCGTCCGCGCCCACGTGCAGGTTCCCGAGGAAGCTGACGAAAAAGGTCTCGCGAACGGCGAGGCCGTTGATCGTGAAGGGCACGAGCATGACGAGGAAGAGCAGCGGCCCCATCACGTAGTACGGGCGCGGGGAGAGATCCACCCCGACCGCCTTCCCCGTGAGCCAGATCGAGAGCACGCGAACGGCCTGTACCACCACCGTCAGGGCGGAGACGCCGAGCAGGAGCCGCGCGTCGTCGCGGTAGGAGTGCAGACCCTCATAGACCGCGCGCATCGGCCGCTCGAGCCGCAGGCGGGCGAGCAGGGGGACGAACCGGCGCAGTGGCCGGCGGAGCGCGCGCGAGAACAGCACGAAGGCCAGCACGATCGTCGCGAGGACGAACGCGAGCTCGACCCAGAGGTAGGCGCCCACGTTGTAGCGCCCGATCGCGAGGGCGAAGCCGATCGCCGCCAGGAAGAGCGTTGCCGCGCCGCCGAGGGCACGTTCCAGGAGCACGGAGGCCGCGACCGCCCCGCCACGACCCGGATGCCGCCGGCTTGTCTCGTAGATCCGTGCCGCGTCGCCGCCGACGGAGGTCGGCAGCACCTGGCCCGCGGTGTAGGAGACGAAGTAGGCACGCGCGAGCCAGGGCATGTGGTCGTGGATCTCCTTGGCGCGCAGCAGCTGCTGCCAGCGCCAGGCCATCGGCCAGACCGTGACGGTCATGATCGCGAGCGCGCCGAGGAAGTAGCCCACCTTCGCATGGGTGAGGATGTGCGCCGTCTTCGAGAGGTCGATCTTCCAGACGAGGTAGGCCGTGCAGAGGCCCGTGACGAGGAGGGTGGAGGCGACGCGGAGCGCACGCTTCCGGCCCGGGCTCACGCCGCCTCCGTCGAGGGGCAGTCCCTCGGACCGGTCCTGTTTGGCCATGGCCGCGGGCCTGTCCCCCGGACACGGCTCGAAGAGGCAATGCGGCTGCTCATCCCGCGAACCGGGCGTGCACGCGCCGGAGCGCCTCGATCGCGTCGGCGACGTCCTCGTCCGAGTGCGCTGGCGAGAGCGGGAGCGACAGCACCTCTCCCCCGGCACGCTCGGCCACCGGCAACGGCGGCTGGTGTGGCGCGAGACGGTCGCGGTAGGCCGTCAGCCGGTGCACCGGCAGGAAGTGGATGGACGTTCCGATGTTCTCCTCCGCGAGCGCCCGCTGATAGTCGTCGCGCGCGGCGCCCGCGCTCGAGGCGTCGATCCGCACGACGTAAAGGTGGAGCGCGTGCGTGTCCCGCGGGTCGCGCGCGAGCGGCTCGATGCCGTCGAGCTCCGCAACGGCTTCGTCGTAGAGCGCGACGTGCCGCTGCCTGATCTCCCGGTGACGCTCGAGCTTGTCGAGCTGGACGAGCGCGATCGACGCGAGGACGTCCGAGAGGTTCGCCTTGTAGCCGGGAACGACGATGTCGTAGAGCGACCCGTCCCCGCGCCGCATCAAGCGCAGGTTCTCGATCGCCTCGGCCACGTCGTCGCGGTTCGTCGAGATGAGGCCGCCCTCGCCGGCGGCGACGTTCTTCGTCGCGTAGAGCGAGAAGCACGTGGCGTCGGAGATCGACCCGACCTTGCGGCCGCGGTAAGTGGTCTCGACCGCGTGGGCCGCGTCCTCGACTATCGGGATCCCGAGCGCGAGCAGCGGCTCGAGGTCACAGGCCTGGCCCGCGAGGTGGACGGGCAGGATCGCCTTCGTCCGCTCCCCCACGAGCTCGGCGACCCGCTCGGGATCGATGTTTAGGTCCGAGTCGCGCACGTCAGCGAACACCGGCGCCGCTCCCGCATGGACGATGACATTGGCCGTCGCCGGCCAGGTGATCGGCGAGGTGACGACCTCGTCGCCCGGCCCGACCCCTAGAGCGAGGAGCGCGAGGTGGAGCGCCGCCGTTCCCGACGCCACGGCGAGCACGTGCTTCGCCTCGAGGTACTCCGCGAAGCGAGCCTCGAGCTCGGCTGTGCGCGGGCCGGTCGTGAGCCAGCCGGAACGGAGGGTCTCCGCGACTGCTGCGATCTCCTCCTCGCCGACGGCGGGCGGCTGAAACGAGAGGAACGTGGAGCGGCGGGCGCTAGACGAGAGCTTCTGCATCGACCGTGTCGAAGCGTATGGTCTCCGCCGCGCGCCTCGCCCGCTCGAGAGCGTCCTCGCGGGAGTCGCCGGCGGCGAGCACCGCCCCCGCGCGGTCCGAGCCTCGGCGCAGCGGCCCGAACCGGTGCCGAGCCGAGCGGTACAGGCGGACGCGGATCACCCCGGGCAGCGCCTCCGCCTCCTGCAAGCCTCGCACCTCCCTCAACTCGCCGGGCGGCGCCACCAGGAACCTGGTGCAGGCTCCTCCGACCTGCACCGCCGGCTCGAGCGCGGCGGGCGGGATCTCCTCGCCGAGCGCGGCGTCCAGAGCCAGCTCGTTCAGGTCGACGCCGAGGGCCGCCAGGCACAGCTCCGCGTCGTGCCCGCCGCCAAGCCGCGCAGCCAGCTCGCCCACGACCGGAGCCCGGCCGTCCGCGGGGACGAGCACCTGCGTGTACGTCGGCCCCTCCTCGATGCCGACAGCCGAGGCCGCGGCGGATGCAGCCCGTACGGCGGCGCCGACCTGCGCCGACGCGAGGCTGCTCCGCCAGATGTGCGCAAGCGCGACCCCGAAGGCGGGCGGTTCAGCGAGCTCTCGGTCGGTCACGGTCAGCGGGTGGAACCTCCCCGCGAGCGAGAAGGCGTTCACCGTCACCTCCCGGCCCGGAACGAGCTCCTCGAGCAGGCAGGCTCCGATGCGCGAGGCGGCGAAGGCGTCGGCGAGCGCGTCCGGGAGTGCGTCCGGCGCTCGGACGACCGAGAGGCCGCGCTGACCCTGGCGATCCGGCGCCTTCACGACGCACGGGTAGCCGATGCGCCCGGCGGCCTCGCGCGCGCCTGCGACCGAGCTGCAGACCTCGTAGCGAGGATGCGGAACGCCGGCCGAGACGAAACGCTCGCGCTGGCGGAGCTTGGAGGTGGAGAGGTTCGCCGCGGCCGGCGTGATCGGATGGGCCAGGCCGAGCCGCGCGGCGCAGCGAGCTGCGATGCCCACGGGCCAGTCGATCCCCGGGGCGATGATCCCGTCGACCCGCTCGGCCGCGGCAAGCCGGTCGATCCCGGACTCGTCCTCGGCCGAGAGGATCGCCCGCCTATCGGCCAGTGCGAACCCGGGCGCCGCGGGGTCGCGGTCGACTGCGATCACGTGGAGACTGCGCCGGCGGGCCGCCTCGAGCAGTCCGAGCTGCGCGGGCCCGGCCCCTAGGACGAGAAGACGCTTGGTCTCGCGTGCTGCACCGGTCGCCACCACGCCTCATTCTCGCGATACCACTCGACGGTGCGGGCGAGGCCTTCCTCGAAGCTCGTGCGGGCGCTCCACCCCACGAGGCGCTTCGTCTTCTCGGTGGAGCCGATGTGCCGGTCGACTTGCCCGGGCCGCTCCGGGAGGTGCACCTTCAGCGAGCGGGGTTTGCCGAGCGTGTCCAGGACAACCTCGGCGATGTCGGAGATCGAGATGTCGATTCCGGTGGCTACGTTCAGCACCTCCCCCGCGACCGACTCGAGCTCGGCGGCAATGATCGCCTCGATCGCCTCGGCGTCGTCCTCGACGAAGAGCCAGTCCCGGCTCGCATGCCCGTCACCGTGGATCGTCAGCGGCTCGTCCGAGAGCGCCTGCGTCACGAAGCGTGGGATCACCTTCTCCGGGTGCTGCCGAGGACCGTAGTTGTTGAAGGGCCGCACGATCACGATCGGGAGACCGTAGGTGACGAAGTACGAGTAGGCGAGTCGGTCAGCGCCGGCCTTGGTTGCGGCGTAAGGGCTGCGCGGCTCGAGCGGGTGGTCCTCGTCCATCGGGGCGTAGCGTGCGGTGCCATAGACCTCGGACGAGGAGATGAGGATGAAGCGCTCGACGGGGGTGGCGCGAATCGCGTCGAGGAGGATCTGGGTGCCCTCGACATTCGTCGTCACGAACTCTGAGGCGCCCTGCTCGATCGACTTCTCGACGTGCGATTCCGCGGCGGCGTTCACGATCACGTCGACTTCCGCGACCACCTGCGCCACGAGGTCGGCGTCGCGGATGTCGCCGTGGACGAACGAGAGCCG
>JBBQDZ010000090.1:0-9390 GCA_038320185.1 Gaiellales bacterium | reverse complement strand
CTCGAAGCCAGAGAGGCCGAAACCCTCGACGACCTCTCGACCCATCAGCTCCTGCTCGGAAAAGCCGGTGAGCTCGAAGACGCCGCGCCCCGCCGCGAGGATCCTTCCCTCCTGGTCGCAGGCGACGAGCCCGACCCCGGGGGCGGGGTAGTAGTCGTCCATCAGCTCGAAGAGGAAGCCGAAGCCGCAGCGATGGCAGGCGACTGCCTGAGCGTCCGTGAGGCTCTCCCGCCGGTCGGTGTCGATCGAGCGGTCCTTGCAGTTCGGGCAGATGTAGTAGGGCACCGCCTCGATGCTAGTGGGTCCTGGTGACATGGCTAGATCCACTTGCGCCAGCGGTAGAACGCGAGCTGCGCGATCGTCGTCACGACGATCAGGCCCCACGACCAGCCGAGGTAGCCGTAGTGCCAGTGCAGCTCGGGCATGTGGTCGAAGTTCTGCCCGTAGAGGCCGACGATGAAGGTCGGGACGAGGAGCACGGAGGCGATGACCGTGAAGCGCTTCATCACCTCGTTCTGGTCGTTCGCGACCTTCGCCTGGTGGTAGTCGCGCACGCCCTGAAGGAGGTCGCGCGAGAACTCGAGGCCCTCGGTTGCACGCTGGAGCTTGTCGTAGGCGGCGCCGAACTGGAGCTCGACCTCGTGCGGGAAGACCTCCTGGCCGTGCAGGTCGATGCGGTTGTCGACGATCGACCGGACCGCGTCCCGCGTGGGTGCGAGCGTTCGCCGGATGTGGAGCATGTCGTGACGGAGACCGGAGACGTGCTCGCGTATTTTCGCACTCGGCCAAACCTCCACGTGATCCTCGAGCTCCTCGATCTCGTCGTTCAGCGCGTCGATCAGGTCGAGATAGCGCTCCGCGATGTCGTCGACCAAGTGGTAGAGGACCATTCCCGGAGGCGTGTCGTAGCGGCAGGCCTGCTGCGCCGTGGCCGTGTCGTACGGCGCTCCACCCTCCGGCGTCTTGCGGACCGTGAGCACGCGGCTCTCGGTCAGGATCAGGTCGACCTCCTGGTAGATGACGCGATCCTCGTCGGGTACGACGACCGCGACGAGGAAGATCCCGAAGATGTAGTCGCCGTGGCTGACGAGCGTCGGCCGTGGCTCGTCGGCGTGCTCGGGAGGCGCGAGCAGCTGTTCGAGCGCGCGGGAATGGAGGTCGAGCGTCCCGCTCGCCCGCACTGCGGCCTCATCGGGGTCGAGGAGGTCGGTCCAGACCGGGCCGGCGGCCATCCGGCGAGGGTAGCGCCGGGCTCGGCTAGACGTTGGTCCGGGCCGCTTCGGCCTCGGCGCGCGGTGCCGTCAGGGCCTCGAAAGGATGCCCGTGACGGGAGGACAGGAACCGCTCGGCGTCGAGTGCCGCCATGCAGCCGGACCCGGCGGCGGTAACCGCCTGACGGTAGACATGATCCTGGACGTCGCCGGCGGCGAAGACGCCGAGCACGTTCGTCTCGGTCGTCCCCGACCGGGTGAGGAGATAGCCGTTCGGGTCGTGGTCGAGCTCCTCGACGAAGAGCTTGGTGTTCGGGTCGTGGCCAATCGCGACGAAGAAACCCTCCGCCGGTAGCTCCCAGGTCTCGTCGGTGATGGTCGAGCGAAGCCTCACGGCCTCGACCTTCGCCTCACCCAGCACCTCGTCGACGACGGCGTTCGTGACGAACTCGATCTTCCCGTTCGCCCGGGCGCGCTCGGTCATGATCTGCGACGCGCGGAACTCGTTGCGGCGGTGGACGAGCCACACCTTGGTCGCGAACTTCGTCAGGAAGGTGGCCTCCTCCATCGCAGAGTCCCCTCCCCCGACGACGACGATGGCCTTCTCCCTGAAGAACGAGCCGTCGCAGGTCGCGCAGGCCGAGACGCCGCGCCCCTGGAGGCGCTGCTCGGACTCGAGCCCGAGCCACCGGGCACTCGCGCCAGTGGCGACGATGACGGTCTCGGCCAGGTGCTCCTCCGCTTCGACGTACACCTTGAGCGGCCGGCTCGAGAAGTCGACGCGCGTGACGTCGTCCGTGACGAACTCTGCGCCGAAGCGCTCGGCCTGACGGCGGAAGTCGGCCATCATCTGAGGCCCCATGATCCCATCGGCGTAGCCGGGGTAGTTCTCGACGTCGCTCGTGATCATCAGCTGACCGCCCCACTGGAAGCCCTCGATCACGAGCGGCTGCAGGTTGGCCCGGGCGGCGTAAAGCGCGGCCGTATAGCCGGCAGGGCCCCCGCCGATGATGATCAGCTCGCGCAGTGGCTTCGCGCCCATCCGTTCCTCCAAAGGTCGCTCACCGTACTCAACGACGCGGCCGGACTCAAGCTTCCGACGCTTCGAATCGTGCAGGTTGGCAAAGTAAGCGCCATGGCCTCGACCGTTGCCTGGAACTCTCTCCGTGAGCTGGCGTCATTCCGCGGCGAGAAGGGCTGCGCTATCAGCTTCTACCTCGACCTCGATCCGCGGACGACGCCGACCGCGGGGGATGCGGCGAGTCGAGTGAACTCGCTCCTCGACGAGGCGGGCCGGCGGACGTTCCCCCCCGAGAGCCTCGGGCACGATCAGCGGCAGGGCCTGCGCGATGACCTCCAGCGGATTCGCCGGTATTACGAGGAGGAGTTCAGCCGCGAGGGCATCCGCGGGCTGGCCGTCTTCTGTGCCGGACTCGACAAGTTCTGGCGGACGCTCGGGTTGGCTGAGCCTGTCGCCGACGATGTCCGCGTGAACCGCCAGTTCTACCTCGCGCCGCTCGTTCCGCTCGTCGGGCGCGGTGAGGGCGTTCTCGTTGCCGCGGTCGGCCGCGAGCGCGGCGACGTCTACCGTCTGCACGACGGCCGGCTCGAGGAAGTCGTCGACCGAACGGACCACCAGCCGCGCCGGCACGACCAGGGTGGCCGGGCGCAGGCACGCACCCAGCGCCACATCGACAGCCTCGCGCACGAACACCTGCGGGCGGTCGCCGAGGAGCTCGACCGGCAGTTTCGCCGCCTCCAAAGCGAGGCGGTCGTCGTCGTCTGCAACGAGGAGACAAAGGCCGAGTTCGCGGATCTCCTGGCCAACGACGTCCGGGGGGCAGTCGTGGGCTGGGCCGGGGCGGAGGCGCATGCGGGCGCCTCCGAACTCCTGACGGCGGCGACCCCCGTTCTCGAGCGCTGGCGTGCCGGCCGTGAGGACGCGGTCGTCGAGCGCTGGCGGGAAGAAGCAGGGCGGGGCGGACGGGCGACCTCGGGATGGGAAGCTACGCTCGAGGCTGCCTCCGACGGTCGCGTCGATTGCCTGCTCTACCAGGAAGGGGCGAGCCACGGCGCCGCCCGGTGCCCGCAGTGCGGCCGGATCTCCGTCGCCGAGGGGGCCTGTCCTCTCGACGGCGCTGCGATGGAGGTGAGCGCGGACGGACTCGACCTGGCGATCCACCAGGCTCTCGCCCACGGAGGAACAGTCGCGAGCCTCGCGCACCGGCACGACCTCGAGCCGGTCGGCGGGATCGGCGCGCTCCTGCGCTACTAAGGGCCTGTCCGGAAGGTACCCCAGGCGCCTGACAGGCGCCACGCGGCGCGAGGTCGCGTCCTCAGCGCTTGCCTTACACCACGTGTCGCCTGCCATCCACCGTGGCCACTCCCGGGCAGAACCCTGAACGAGCGGTGCGCCGCTCGATTCTCAGGCGGCGTCGGCGGCTGGGAGCGGCAGCGCGGTCGTCTCGTCCGGCTCGACGAGCTCGGGTGCCAGCAGGGGTCGCGTCTGGCGCTCCAGGGGCGCGACCTCCGGTAGCCCCTCGCCGATCCCATGCTGTTCGAGCTTGCGGGCCGTCACCAGCAGGCGGGTCTCCAAAGATCCGACAGCCTCGTTGTAGGCGCCGACGGCCGTGTCCAGAGCGCGCCCTGCCTTCGAGAGGCAACGCGCGAACACGCCCACCCGCTCGTAGAGCTGCTGGCCGAGAGCGCCCACCTCCCGCGCGCTCACTGCCAGCGTCTCCTGCTGCCATCCGTAGGCGATTGTCCGCAGAAGCGCGATGAGCGTCGTCGGCGTCGCGGGAACGACCCCCGCGTCGACTCCCGCCTCGATCAGCGCCGGATCGTGCTCGAGTGCCGCCCTGAAGAAGGCCTCGTCGGGAAGGAACATGACGACGAACTCCGGTGTCGGGGCGAACTGCTGCCAGTAGCGCTTCTGGCCGAGCTTCACCATGTGCTCTCGCACGTGCCTGGCGTGCGCCTGGAGGTGCAGAGTGCGCCGGTCTCCCTCCTCGGCCTCGATTGCGTCGAGGTAGGCGTGGAGCGGTGCCTTCGCGTCGACGACGACGTTCTTGCCCCCTGGGAGCTTCACCACGACGTCTGGCCGCAGCAGCCGCCCTTCGCCGTCGACCGCCGTCGCCTGCTCGACGAAGTCGCAATGCGCAACCATGCCCGCTAGCTCGATGACCCGCTTGAGTTGGAGCTCGCCCCAGCGGCCGCGCACGTGCGGCGCTCGCAACGCCGTCCTGAGGCCCCCCGTCTCCACGCGGAGCTTCTCCTGTCCCTCCGCGAGCGACCGGACCTGCTCCAGCAGCGACCCGTACGCCTGCCGACGGTTCCGTTCGAGCTCCTCGGCGTGCTGGCCCACTCGCTGGAGCGTCTCCTTGATCGGAAGCAGCTGCGTGCTCGCGAGCTCGAGGAAGGAGGAGGTGTTGCTCTTGAGCGCCTCGGCAGAGAGCGCCCGGAACCGATCCTCGATGCGCTCCTCTTGCCCGCGCACGAGCGCGAGCTTCTCGTCCGCCGCAGCGCGCTCGTGGTCGAGGGCGGTGCGCAGCTCAATGGTTTCCGCTTGCGAACGCGCGCGGGCCACGACCCAGGCGACGGCCGCCCCGACGGCGAGTCCCAGGATGAGGAGCGCAACGGCCATAGGACCGCAAAACGCTAGAGAGCGTGTCGGACGGCAAGAGAGAGGGCGGCTCGCGCCGCCCCCTCCATCAGCTTCGCTAGGCGGCTCCGCCGCCTCCGCCGCCCGATGTCGTGCCGCCCGGATCGCTCGCGGGTGGCGGCGCGCCAGCACCGGTCGAGACGCCGGGTGGCGACGACGGGGTGCCGCCGCCGGTCGAGCCGGTGCTCGTCGATGCCGGCGCAGATCCCGTGCCTACCCCCTTGTCGCCTCGGTCGATCGCCTCCTTATCGCGCTCTGCGAGGCGTTCCGCCTCCTTCCCGACCGAGCTCGCCGCCTGCTTTCCGCGGCCGAGCAACTTGTCTAGAAATCCCATTTCGTGGCCTCCTCTCGGGTTACCAATCACCGGGGAGTATCGGAGAAAGCCACAAAAAATGCCAGATCCGGCTGACCCGAAGGTCGACCGGATCTGACGAGCGAAGCGTATTCCCGGCTCGAGGCCCTGGTCAAGGGGGCGTGAGACGAAAAAAGCACGCTCGCTGCGATCTTTCATGCCGCCCGTCGCCGGGAGGGCGAGCACAGGCGGGCGGGCGAACGTCCGTTCCCCCGCGTAGGCTTCCACTCTCACGTGAGGGACTTCTTCGGCCCCGGTGGTTCGCTCGCGCTCTCGGCGCCGGGCTTCGAATCCCGTCCGGAGCAGGGGGAGCTAGCCGCGGCGGTTGCGGAGGCCCTCGCCGGGCGGCGGCACCTCGTCGCCGAGGCCGGGACGGGGACGGGCAAGAGTCTTGCCTACCTCGTTCCGGCTCTGGAGTCGGGACGCCGCGTCGTCGTCGCCACGGCCACCAAGGCCCTCCAGGAGCAGCTGCTCGGCAGCGACATTCCCAAGGCGGCGTCGGCGCTCGACCGCGAGCTCAGGGTCGCTGTGCTCAAGGGGCGGCAGAACTACGTCTGCCGCCGCGGAGCCCAGGGGTTCGAGCTGCTGGGAGGCGCTCTCTTCGGCCGAGTTGGGGATGCGACGGCGTACGAGCGGCTGCGCCCCTGGCTCGAGACGACCCAAACCGGCGATCGCGCCGAGCTCGACTTCGAGCCGCCCGACGCTGTCTGGACGGAGCTCGCCGTCGGGCCAGACCGCTGCCATGGCCGGCGCTGCCCCTTTCTCGGCGTCTGCTTCAGCGAGGCGGCGCGCGCACGCGCTGCCGCTGCCGATCTCGTGATCGTGAATCACGCCCTCTACTTCGCCGATCTGGGGCTCCGGGACCGGGCCGATGGGACCGGGGTGCTCCCGGACCACGATGCGGTCGTCTTCGACGAGGCGCACCGCCTCGAGGACGCGGCTGCGGCCTGGCTCGGAGGAAGGGTGAGCGCCTATGGATTGGAGCGGCTCGCACGGGACGCCGATCGCGCCTGTCGGGAGCGAGGCGTCGCGGCGCCCGCCCGTGCCCTCGACCGCCTCAACCGCGACGCGCGCTCGTTCGTGGCCGCCACCACGCCGGCGGCCGGGCGAAGGAGGCTCCGCGAGCCGCCCACGGCGGCAGGAGAGGCTCTCGAGCGCTCGTTGACCGAGCTCGCACTGGCGCTGCGGGGGCAGGGGGACGAGCTCGACCAGCTGTCGCGGCGCGCGCTCGAGGTCGCCCGAGACCTCGGGGCGATCCTCGACCCGAACCTCGACCGCGTCGTCTGGGCCGAACCGGGCGTCGTCGCCTGGGCCCCCGTGGACGTGTCGGAGACACTGCGCGAGTTGCTCTGGGACGCCGGCCCGACAGCAGTTCTCGTCTCGGCGACGACCACGGCCGGCGACGATTCCTCGTTCCTGCGCCGCCGGCTCGGGTTGGACGACGCCGTCGACCTACGCCTCGAGTCGCCTTTCGACTTCCGCGAGCAGGCGCTCCTCTACCTGCCCCCCCGCCTGCCCGATCCGCGGTCGCCCGAAGCGTTCGACTCTGCCGCCGAGGAGATTGTCGCTCTCTGCCGGATCTCTGGCGGGAGGGCGCTCGTCCTGACAACCTCCTACCGCGCCCTCGACGGACTAGCGGCGCGCATTCGGGGACGTCTGCCGCACGAGATCCTGGTTCAGGGCGAGGCCCCGCGCGAGCGTCTGCTCGAGCGCTTCCGGGCCGAAGTCGACTCGGTCCTGGTGGCGACTGCGACCTTCTGGCAGGGAATCGACGTTCGCGGCGAGGCACTGTCGCTGCTCGTCATCGACAAATTGCCATTTCCCGCGCCTGGCGATCCGGTGACCGAGGCGCGCGGCGAGCGGATCGTCGCCGACGGAGGCGATGCATTCCGCGACTACCTCCTGCCGGCGGCTGTGCTCCAGTTGCGACAGGGCTTCGGCCGTCTCATCCGCTCTCATCTCGACCGGGGAGTCGTCGCGATCCTCGACCCGCGCGTCCGCACACGCGCCTATGGGAGAGCCTTTCTTGAGGCGCTGCCGCCGTGTCGGGTGACTACGGATCGGGGCGCGGTGGCAGACTTCTTCGCCGAGGGGGCCCTACTGACCGCTTGATACCCTCGCCCGGTGGCGAAGAAGTCCCGTACGCCGCCGCCACCACGCCGCGTCCAGGCACCGAAGACCCGGACGGAGTCCCGGACGGCGAGGAGCTCCGAGGATCGTCGAAAGCTGCTCGTGCTCGGCGCCATCTCGGCCGCGGGCGTCGTCATCCTCGCGCTCGTCATCGGCTTGCTGGCGCTCCGCGGAGGAGGCGGTGGTACGGGGAACGCCAAGGCGGCCCTCACGAAAGCAGGCTGCGCCTACCACGAGTATCCCGCCACCTCGCAGCGCCACGTGTCGAGCCTTACGGCGAAGGTCAAGTACAGCTCCTTTCCCCCCACGAGCGGCCCGCACTACCTCCAGCCCTCCCTCTGGGGCAACTACACCTCGCCGCTCGTGCAGGTGCAGTCGGTGCACAACCTCGAGCACGGCGGGATCGTCCTCCAGTACGGGGCGAAGGTCTCGCGAGCCGACATCGACGAGATCAACGCCTTCTACTCCGAGAGCCCCAATGGCCTGCTCGTCGCACCCCTGGCGGCACTCGGTTCGAAGATCTCACTTGCCGCCTGGACAGCCGATCCCGCCAAACTCGCCGCGCGCGACGCGAAGGGCTACCACGGGACGGGTCACCTGGCTCTCTGCACGCGCTTCGACGAGAAGGCGTTCAAGGCTTTCCGCAACGCGTTCCGCGGCAAGGGGCCCGAGCGCTTCCCGGTGAGCGCCCTCACGCCCGGGTCGTAGCGCGAGCCCGCCGCGGGGTATCCTCAGCGCCAGCCGGGGTGGCGAAACTGGTCATACGCGCCTGACTTAAAATCAGGTGTCCCCGCGTGGGGCGTGAGGGTTCGAGTCCCTCCCCCGGCACTCAAATCCCCCCGCACATTGTCTTTCCACTCTTTCGCCTGTTGTCTGTCGTGGCGGCAAGATGGGTCGGGGGCCAAGGGCAACAGGAGCTTTTCTGAACCCCTCGTGAGGCTGAGAGTGTCTTGAGAGTTCTCCCGCCCCGCGGCGTGAAGCGCTACGCGGCGCACGTCGGCTCGCGCCGCGTCTCTGTCGCCAAGGAAGGCGACCCGGACGCCTCGCGCGGGGTCTTGGCAAACACCGTCCGCCTCGCGCTCGCCCCGGTGAAGGCGCTGCTCGCGACGGCCGTTGAGGAGGGCTTGATCCGTAGAACCCGGCGGCCGTGCTGCGGATCGCGGAGACGGTGAAGGCGCGCCAAGACGCCTCGCTGACGGAGCAGATGGCTAGGCGGCTCTGGGCGACGCGGGCGGCTGTGAAGGCTCGTGACGAGGCGCTCGTCGTCCCGGCTTCGAGCGGGGAGCAGCTCGACTACGAAGCCGTCCATCGCGCCGTGAAGGCCGTGGGCAAGCGCCCAGGCGCGCCCTGGACCGGCCTGCAACACCCTGCGTCACATCGCCGCTACGCTCGCGTTCCGCTCTGGCTGGAATGCCGTCCAGGTGCAGAGGTTCCTGGAGGCATCACTCTCCTGCGTCACCTTGGCCGTCTAGGTGCACTTGCTCCCTGAGGACCTGCCGGAGCCGACGTTCATGGACGCGATCGCGCCGCCGGATGGCCGCCGGACGAGCAGGCCTCGAGCGCCACGGCAACGGTAATGGGCTCGTCGCGCATAGCTGCGGCCCACAAGGACTTCCCATTCACGGTACGAACAGACTGCGTGTCGGAGGGCCTCTAGCAGTGAGGCGCTGTGGGGCCCTCCGGCGCTCGTTTCCTGCCTGTGATCTAGCGGAAGGGCGCTTCGGCCCGGCTCTCCCGTGCCCTTCGCTGGGCATACGCGTTGCCTGCGGGACCGCTCTGCCGGCCGAAGGGCACGGAGTGCCACCACCTCCAGACAGAGTCACGACCCCAGCCGCAGGGGAATGCAGAGAGGCGGCCGGTGGGCCGCCCTCTCTGCCTATCTGCGGCGTCGAGCTGTTACCACCAGGCTCGCCGAGAGCGGCCGCCGACCCCGCCGGCGAAGAAGCTGATCAGCCAGATCAGCGCGAGCACTGCCGCAACGATGAACAGCCAGTGAACGGTGAATCCAACGCCGAACGCAACAATCGCTAGCAGCG
>JBBQDZ010000089.1:0-9406 GCA_038320185.1 Gaiellales bacterium | reverse complement strand
GGCAGTCGTCGAGGTACACCTTGACGCCTTCCGGAATCAGCTTCGCGACCTTGTCGACGGTGCCGTACGGGATGTCCAGCACGCGGCCGGCATCCCGGACGGCGGCGCGGGCCATCATCGTCCCGAACGTGATGATCTGGGCGACGCGGTCGCGACCGTACTTCTCCGCCACGTAGTTGATGACGCGCTCGCGCCCAGCAACGGAGAAGTCGATGTCCATGTCGGGCATGGACTTCCGGCCCGGGTTCAGGAAGCGCTCGAAGAGGAGGCCGTACCGGATCGGGTCGACGTCGGTGATCTCGAGGCAGTACGCGGCGAGCGAGCCGGCGGCTGAGCCGCGGCCCGGCCCGACGCTGACCCCGTTCTGCTTGGCGAAGCGGATGAAGTCCCAGACGATCAGGAAGTAGTCGGCGAACCCCATCTCCTTGATCGTCTTCAGCTCGAAGCGGAGGCGATCCTGAAGCTCGGGAGTCGAGTGTCCGTAGCGCTTCTCGAGCCCCTTCTCGCACAGCTCGACGAGGTAGTCGAAGGACTCGCGGCCTTCGGGCGTCGGGAACTTGGGCAGCAGGATCCGGCCGAGCTCCATCGTCACGTTGCAGCGGTCGGCGATCTCGAGCGTGCGGCGCAGCGCCGCCTCGTGGCCGGGGAAGTCGAGCGCCATCTGCTGCGCTGACTTGAAGAAGAACTGGTCCGTGTCGAAGCGCCAGTGGTTCGGGTTCTTGAGCGAGTCGCCCGACTGGATACAGAGCAGCGCCTCGTGCGCGCGCGCGTCCTCGTGGCGGAGGTAGTGGACGTCGCCGGTCGCGACGAGCGGCAGCCCAGTGCCCTCGGCGAGCTTGGCCAGCAGCGGGTTGATCCGCTGCTGCTGCTCGAGACCGGCGTTCTGCATCTCGACGTAGGTCGAGTCCTTGCCGAACACCTGGACGAGCCGGTCGAGGTCGCGGGCGGCGTCGGCGGGGCGGCTCTCCTCGAGCGCCTTGGAGACGCGGCCCGAGAGACAGCCGGAGAGAGCGACCAGGCCCTTCGCGTGCGTCTCGAGCAGCTCCCAGTCGACGCGAGGCTTGTAGTAGTAGCCCTCGAGGTAGCCCGCGGAGGAGAGCTTGATCAGGTTCGCGTAACCCTCGTTCGTCTCGGCGAGGAGCGTCAGGTGCGCGTAGCCCTTCGTCTGCGCCCGCCGGTCGTCGGCGACGTAGACCTCGCAGCCGATCAGCGGCTTGACGCCCTGCTTGCCGGCCTGCTTGTAGAGCTCGACCGCGCCGGCGAGCGACCCGTGGTCGGTGAGCGCGACCGCCGGCATCTCGAACTCGGCCGCGCGGGCGGCGAGCGCGGGAACGCGGCAGGCCCCGTCGAGAATCGAGAACTCGGAGTGGACGTGGAGGTGGACGAACTGCGCTTCAGCCATCGGCGGAGGCACAGTGTAGAACCCGCTCCGGAGGTCTCTCTTCCGGCGCCTCAGCCGAGCAGCTCGGCGTGCGCCGCCTGCCCTGCGAGGCGGCGGTCTGAGGTGACGAGGACCGCTCCCGTCGCTTCGGCGAGCACGAGATAGCACGAGTCGTAGACGCTCAGTCCGCGACCAATCGCCGTCAAGAGGGCCGCTTCGATCAGCGACTCCGCCGGATGGGTGACGAGGGGGAGCGCCCGCAGGCGGCGGAAACCGTCGTTCGCCGAACGGCCCGTAAGGTTGCCCCGCCTCGCGTACCGCGCGAGTACGTGGGCCGTCTCGACCCAGACCAGGTCGGGTGCCAGGGCGTGGATTTCACCGTCTCCAATCCGACGGAGCCAGCCACCCGCCTGGTGGTCCGGATCGAGCAGCCCGTTGAGGAGAACGTTCGCGTCGAGGACTGCCGCGTCAGGGGCCGTGATCCCGGTCATTGCGGAGTAGTTCCTCTGGTCGCGGCGCGTCGGCCGGGAGTCGGTGTTTTCGTGCGAACGCCTCTATCCGTCTCACCACCCCCTCACCGTCCTGCTCCTGCGCGAGGGTCTCCTGGAGCGCGACGAGGACTTCCGCGTTGACCGAGCGCCCGTTCCTCGCCGCCCGTTGTCGAAGAGCCGTATAGACCCGTACAGGGACGTTCCGGACGTACAGCGTTGGCATCTCCGTGATGCTAGCAGTTTGCAAGCTACGCGAGCTCCCGAGGCGGCCATGGCTGGAAGCCCATCTTGAGGAGATCTCCCTTTGCCTCGGCAGACAGCTGTTCTCCGAGCTTGCGGACGATCGCCCGGGCAATCCGACTCCGTGGCCCGAGCGCTTCGGCCTCGCGCACCCCCTCCACTGCGTTCGGCACGCCCAGCTCGCGAGCACGCCGGAGCGCCTGTCGGGCCGGCTGCTCCAGCCCTTCGTCCCAGAGAATCGGAGTCATCGCCCTAATCTGCCCGGTGACCTTGTGCGGGTTGCCCATGTCGATCTCCATGCTCACGAAGCTGAGGCAGGCGAGGCAGATCCCGATGTCGTTGACGTCCAGCTCGAGAGCTGCGGCGAGCATGTTGGCCTCGGCGACGGTCATCGCAGCTCCTCCGCGAGTCTCGTCGCGATTGCGGTAGCGAGCTTGTCGGTGCCGCGGCCGCGCCTCCGCCCACTCCGCGATCGAAGCGGTGTGTCGTCGAGTCTCGGGGCCGGGTGGCCGTTCTCGATCCGGAGCCGCTCGATCGTCTCCGACGCCTGCGCGCGGGTCTGCGGGAACTCCTCGCCCATCCGCTCGCAGAGCGCCGCGGCGAGCGCATGGACTTGGCGGATCGTTGGCGGGGCTTCTCGTCGCACTCGTCCATCGAAGCAGCGCGTCCGACGATGCGCATCGTCCCAAATGTGCCGACTCTGTAAAACGGATCGGTGACGCGTTTCATCGGCCGCGAGAACGTCCGAAAGCACCTGGCTGCGCACGAAGGCGAGCCCGGCCGGACGAGTTACGCGAACGCAACGGCGCGGATCGTGCTCCCGACGGAGACGATCGTCGTGCGCCCGGCGTTCGGCCTCGCGCACGAGGGCGAGTACGACACGGTGCACCTGTCACCGCTGTTCGACGCGCTGGCCGCTGATCACGTCGTCGCGGCGATCCTCGTACGGCTCGGCGGCTACGCGATCGGCGTGTTCGAGGGCGAACGCCTCGTCGCCTCGAAGGTGGGCTCACGGTTCGTCAAGAACCGCCACAAGAAGGGAGGCTCGTCGGCAAACCGCTTCCGCCGCCGGCGCGAGGAGCAAGCTCGGGCGCTGGTCGAAGCCGCCGCCGGCACGGCGCAGGCCGTCCTCAAGCCGTGGCGAAACCGGATCGAGTTCGCAGCCCTGGGCGGCGACCGCGGGACGCTCACTGCGGTGCTGGACGCCGAGCCCGAGCTCAGCTGGCTGACCGAGCGCGCGCTCGCGCGGTTCTTCTCGGTCCCCGAGCCGCGCCAGCGCGTGCTCGAGCGCCTGCCCTACGACCTCTACGCCGCGGAGCTGATCAGGGAGTAGGCAGATCGCCCGTGTCGGTCCGGGGCGCCATATCGGCCTCACGCGCAGCACTGCGCTCGTCCGCCGAGATCATCTTCTTCTCCTGCTTCCGCTCCCGCTTCTCCCGCAGCTTCAGCTCACGGTTCATCTTCGCCATCGTGGTCTGTTTCTTGGACGCCATACGGGGTTCCTCTCTGGTTTCTGCTGCATTTCACCATAGCCGGAGCGGCCTCAGAGGAAAAGTGAGATCAGGCCATGGCCGCGTGAGCGGTGAGCGCCTCGATCGGAACGATCTCGAGTGCACGTGCGTGCGTGGAACCGAGCACGACCTCGGGCGGCTGCCCGGCGTCGAAGGCCTCGAGCCAGCGCGACGCACAGACACACCAGCGGTCGCCCGGCTGAAGCCCGGGAAATCCCCATTCGGGATGCGGCGTCGAGAGGTCGTTTCCGGCAGCGCGGCTGAACGCGAGGAACTCCTCGGTCATCACCGCGCAGACCGTGTGGCTCCCGAAATCCTCCGGGCCGGTCGAGCAGCAGCCGTCGCGGAAGAAGCCCGTCACCGGATCCGTGGAGCACGGCAGCAGGACACCGCCGACGACATTCGTGTCCGGGTCGCGGGTCACGGAGAGAGGGTACCGGGCGGTTGGAGTCCGTCGAGGAACTCCCGCGGCGACTGGATCGGCAAGCGTCGGTCGAGGTCGAGGAGGTGGGTGTCGCCCGAGACGAGCGGCACCCGCTCACGCGCTGCGAGGGCCAGAAGGTAGTCGTCGCCCGGATCGGACGAGCTGATTGGCGGCGAGCCCTCCGGATCCGGGACGAGCTCCGCGAGCTCGCGCACGATCCGCACGAAGTCGGCGGCGTCCTCCGCGGCGATCCGCTTTCGAAGCTTGGGATATGCCAGTGCGCGCTCGATCTCCGCGATCAAGTTCTCGCTGACAACGACCTCATACTCACCGTCGAGCCACAGCTGGATGAGCCGTGCCGGCGCGCCCGCGCGGGAGATCAGAGCCGAGACGAAGACGTTGGCGTCGAGGACGACGCGCAAGCGCTACCCCCGTCGAGACTTGTGCTGCGCCTCGAGCGCGAGACCCATGGCTTCGTCATCGCCGGGATCGCTCCCCTCCCACGCGCGTTCGAGCAGATCAAGCCCGAGATCACGGCGCAAAGCTTCCTCGATCACGTCGCTGTCACGCCTGCCGCTTCGCGCGGCCTTGACCTTTACGGCGCGAAGCGTCCGCTCGTCGAGCGTCACCGTCGTTCGGGTCTTCGGCATAACTGCATCATAGCATCAAGATGCAGACTTAGAGCTGGACCAGCCCTCGTACGCTCCGCAAATGCACCTCTTGTTTCTCGATGAAAGCGGCCAGATCGACAAGGGCGGCCTCTTCGCCCTCGGGGGGATCGCCGTGCGAGACAGCGACTGGCCCGAGCTTCGCCGCGCGTGGCAGGAGACGCTCGCGTCGGCCGGCTGGCCACTCGACCGTGAGATCAAGTGGCACGGCATTCGCAAAGGCGAGGTGCCGCCGTCACTTGCCGACAGCGTCTTCGCCATGCTCTCCGGCGCTCCGGCCACCGCATACGTGACCTTGCTCGACCTCGAGCTCGGCCCGGAGCGAGAACCCGCCTTCTTCCGCAGCCCCGAAGAGATCTATGCAACCGGCGTGATGTTCCTCGCCGAGCGCTTCCATCATCTGCTCGACGCGGAGGACGATCTCGGCCTGATCGTCGTCGACAGCCGCTTCCGCGAGGACGATCAGCGCTTGCGCCGCTTCTTCGCCGACCTGACGAAGGACGGCACGCCGTATATGCAGCTCCCACGGATCGTCGAGGGCCTCTTCCTGGGCCCAAGCCCTATTCGATCGGCCTGCAGTGTGCGGATCTGATCGTGGCGATGACGGCGAACGCGGAGCGTGGCGGTGGACAGGGTCGCGGGTATCTCAAGAAGGTGCTGCCGCGATTTGCGACTCATCCGGCGACGGGCGAGCTCGAGGGAGTCGGGATCAAGCGGTTCCCGGAGCTGGTGCCGCGTGAGCACGGCCGGCACCGACTCTTCTGACGTCTTATCGGATATCATAGAGACATGCTCGCAGCCGAGCTTCTCCGTGAAGTACGCCGGCGCCACGGTTTGACGCAGCGACAGCTCGCCGCGCGCGCCCGCACGAGCCAGGCTGCGATCTCCCGGATCGAGCGCGGGCTCGTCTCCCCCACGGTCGACACGCTCGCGACGTTGCTCGACCTGATGGGCGAGCAGCTCGTCGTCACCGGCGAGCAGATCGACTACGGGCACGATCGGACGCTCTTCGCCGAGACGCGGGCGCGCACGGTCGACCAGCGGATCGCGCATGGTGTGGCGTTCTCGAATTTCGCGCGGGAGCTCCGTGGCGCAGCCGCCCGACGCTGAATTCGACCCCGGGCCGCTCCTCGATGTCCTGGCCACCCATGGCGTCGAGTTCGTCCTCGTAGGCGGACTGGCGGGAATCGCGCACGGGTCTGCGTACAACACGCTCGACCTCGACATCGTCTACAGCCGGGAGCCGGAGAATCTCGAGCATCTCGCAGCTGCGCTTCGGGACGTCGAAGCGACCCTCCGCGGCGCGCCTTCCGGCCTCCCTTTCCAACTCGACGCCAAGACACTCCGGCAAGGCATGAACTTCACGTTCTCGACTCCGTACGGATCGTTCGACATCCTCGGCGATGCTGCCGGAGCACCTTCGTTCCACGAGCTATGGGCCGCGGGAGAGGAGGTGGAGATCCGGGGGCGCGCCGTTCGTATCGCGTCGCTCGACCACCTGATCGCGATGAAGGAAGCTGCGGGCCGCACGAAGGACAAGCTGCACGCGACCGAGTACCGCATGCTCTCGGACGAGCTGCGCGCGCCCCGCGACGAGTGATCATGGAGACCTCTGGGGGAGACGAGCAGTTGCGCGCGGCCGCACGGCAGATGGAGGAGCTGCTCCGCGAGCGGCTCGAGCTGACCGACCCGATGCACCCGGACAACCCGGAGTACGCGGGAAGCCCGCGCGGCATGCTGTGGTGGCAGGCCGCGTCCTGGATCGTCAATCAGGTCGAGGAGGAGTGAGCCGCTACTGACACTGCCTCCTCAACGAACCGACACAAAGCATTGACCATCCGCATCTGCTCGATCGTGCGGCAGCGGATCTCAAGCAGCTTCGGGCTCGCGAACAGCACGGCCAGCGACTGCGCGCGCGAGATCGCCACGTTCAGCCGGTTGCGTGAGAACAGGAACTCCACGTTCCGCGGTAGGTCCTCCCCGCTCGAGGTTGCCATCGAGAAGAAGACGACCGGCGCCTCCTGGCCCTGGAACTTGTCCACCGTGCCGATCCGGGCGCGTCGGCCGAGCCGCTTGCGCAGGCACCTGACCTGCGCGTTGTACGGCGTTACGACGAGCACGTCCTCGTAGCCGATCCGCCGCTCGAGGCCGTCGCAGTCGGTGAACGTGCCGCCGATCAGCTGCTCGAGCTCCGCTGCGATCCGGTCTGCCTCCTCGATCGACGAGGCGCGGTTCGCCTCGTGCTCGACCGCGAGCCAGCGCAGCCCCGTCCCCACGAGGCCCGGCGTGTCGATCCGTTGCAGCTCGCATGCGGGCACCGCGTGGAGCCTTCCCTCGTAGGAGGTCTCCGAGATGAAGCGGCAGACCTCGGGGTGCATCCGCCAGGTGCGGGAGAGGAAGAGCCCGCGCTCGGGCGGGACGGTGTCCTCGTCGCCGAGTAGGTGCACGAGCACCGAGGCCGCCGCCCCTTCGGGATGGATGCCCTGCGAGACCTGTCCGAGCTGCTGCGGGTCACCGAGCAGGACGACGTTCCGCGCGCACGTCCCGACGGCGAGCGCGTCGGCGAGCGAGACCTGGCCCGCCTCGTCAACGAAGAGCGTGTCCACGACGTCCTCCATGTCCTCGCGCGCGAACAACCAGGCTGTCCCGGCGAGCAGAAGAACGTCGTCCTCGGGCGCCGAAAAGTGCGCCTGATTCGCAGAGGTCGTGACAAACGCGCTCTCGTAGGAGTCACCCTTCTTCAGCCCGCGGAACGAGAAGCTCTCCTCCCGGGCGGCGCGCTCGACCTCGGCGACCAGGTTGTGGATCGCCTTGTGACTCGTCGCGGTCACTCCGACCCGCCGGCCGAGCTGCATCAGGCGGACGATCAGCCGCGCGCCCGTGTATGTCTTCCCGGCTCCGGGCGGGCCCTGGATCACGAGGTGGCGCCCGCCGAGCGCGGTCACGAGCTCCTTCGCCGCCTCGAGGTCGTCCTGCACGAGCGGCGACGTGAACGGCTCGCGGGCAAGAATCGACTTGCTCGCGAGGTAGGTCTCGGCGCCGGCGAGCACCGAGCGCGCCAGCCTTCGCAGCGCCGCCTGCTGCTCCGTCGTCTTGAACGGCCCGCCGGGAATGAGCGCCGCCGGCAAGGGCGCGTCCTCGAGCTTCGGCCCGCGCCGGAGCATGAGCGTCCCGGCCTCCTCGTCGAGCGCATCGATGTTGCCCGCCGGGCCACCTGTCGCCGGGTCGAAGACCGCGTTTCCCGGGGAGAGATGATGCTGCTGCGCCGGAAACTTGAACGGCCAAACGAGCGATTGGCCTGCGCCGATTGGCGGCCCGTCCTGCTCGAGCCCTCCGATCGCGTCGGAGTCGCGCTCCTCGAGCTCCTCGCTCGTCCGCCCGATCCGGTTGAAGAACGCCCACCAGACCGGCTTCCCCTCGCGCCGGTGGTAGAGCAGCAGCTGCGCCAGCAGCCACCGCGGCCGGTCGGCGTCGGCGACCTCGTACGAATCCTCGGGCAGCCCCGCAAGGAGCGCCGCGCGGAGCTCCTCGGTCTCCTCCACCCCCTCCGGCGGGTCGCGCGGCTCCTTCGGCTCCGGCTGCGTTGCCTCACTGGGTCGCAGCGGCAGCAGCCAGTCGCGGAGCTGCAGGGTCGAGACGCAGTCCTCCTCGTTGTAAGCGGCGATGTCGTCGAGGATCCGAGGGTCGTGCCGCTCGAGCCAGTCCTCGTAGAGCACGATCGAGTCGTCGCCAGCGCGCAGGTCGGCGTGGCGCTCGAAGTAGAAGGTCTCGACCTGCTTCAGCCCGTAGCGCTCGTGTGAGAGGCGAAGCCCCTGCGAGACGACCTTGTACAGATCGACGAAGACCTCGGCGCGGAGCAGCTCGTCGAGCTCCTCCTCGCGTGTCCCGTACTCGCAGGTCAGCCGCTTCAGCGCGGTCACCTCGTAGGCGGCGTAGTGGTAGACGTGCAGCGCCGGATCGGAGGCGCGGCGCTCGCGAATCAGGTCGATCACACCCTCGACGGCCCGGCGCTCCTGTGCCCGGTCGTGCGCCCAGAACGGGCGGAACGAGCCGGCGGTGTCGACGATCCCCCACAGGTACTCGAGCCCGCGGCCGGGCTCCCAGAATGGGTCGCCCTCGATGTCGAAGAAGAGATCGCCGTCACTCGGCGGCGGCAGGAGCCCGAACCCTCGCGCCGGCTCGGGCGGGAGCACCTTCCAGGCATGCGGGGTGGTGCGCGCCGCGACCTGCATCGCCGCCTGGTCGCGCAGCGTCTCGAACGTGCGCGGCGCCATCGACGCCGGGCGCACATCGTCGGGCGCGTGCGCAAACTGCGCGACAGTCGCGATCCCCTCGCCCTCGAGGCGCCGGATCTGGTCACGCCCCATCCGAGCGACGAGGCTGAGGTGATCATCGTCGCGCCAGCGGCTCTCGCAGTGCTTCTGAAAGTCGCAGCGGTCGCAGAAGGAGACCGGCAGCGGGTAGACGTCGATCCCCGCCTCGACCCTGCGAACGAACCGGTCGCGGATGCGGTGGTAGTAAGCGAGGAAATCGGCCACGCGCAGGCTCTCGCGCTCGTGCGTGCCGAGCACGACATGCATCCGCTCGGGCATGAAGCCCTGGATCCGCCCGACCTGCTCGGAGTAGAAGCAGAGCTGGAGCACGTAGGCGGGCTTCGAGTGGCGCGCGAGCTTCGTGTCGACCACCTCGTA
>JBBQDZ010000088.1:0-9420 GCA_038320185.1 Gaiellales bacterium | reverse complement strand
GACGGCGACCAGGCCGCCGAACTCCGCGGAATCCTGCTCGGCGCGAATCGCTCGAAGGCCGCAGCCGTCCTCGCCCGCCGCCAGAGCGAGCGAGTCGACTCGCTGCTCGACGATCCCGAGGTCGACCAGGTGACCGCGCGGCGCCTAGGAGCCCGCACCGGCCTCTTCGTCCCCCTACTCGTGCGCGAGCGCGCCATCGGGGTGATCGCGGTGCACGACAAGCTCGCCGCGGACGCGCGCTTCACCGAGGACGATCTGCGCCTCGCCGAGACCTTCGCCGCGCGGGCAGCCGTTGCGGCCGACCTCTCCCAGAGAGTGGCGCGCGACGCGCTCCGGCGGATCGTGGCGGCGCAGGAGCTCGAGCGGCGGCGGCTTGCGCGAGAGCTCCACGACGAGACGGGCCAGGCGCTCACCTCCATCCTGTTGGGGTTGAGGCCGGTGGAGGACGCTGCCGATCCGGAGCAGGCGCGCCGCGCGGCGAGCGAGCTGCGCGAGCTCGTCGTCACGACGCTTCAGGACGTGCGCCGGCTCGCAGTCGAGCTACGGCCGAAGGCGCTCGACGACTTCGGCCTCATCCCCGCGCTCGAGCGGCTGATCGAGGGCTTCGCGACCCAGACGGGCATCGAGGTCGACCTGGCCGACCGGCTACCGCCCGAGCGGCTTCCAAGCGAGATCGAGACGGCGCTCTACCGTATCGTCCAGGAGGCGTTGACGAACATCGTCAAGCACGCGCGGGCGCGCCACGTGAGCGTTCTCGTGGCGCCGCGCGACGGCACGATCGCGGCCGTGATCGAGGACGACGGCGGCGGCTTCGACCCCGCCGCGCCGGCGACCGGGATCGGCCTCCTCGGGATGCGCGAGCGGCTCGAGCTCCTCGACGGGAGGCTGACGGTCGAGTCGAGCCCCGGCGGCGGGACGACGATCGTGGCCGAGGTCCCCGGGTGAGGCGGTGAGCATCCGCGTCCTGCTCGTTGACGACCACGCCGTCGTCCGCAGCGGCCTCCGACTTCTCCTCGACGCCGAGGAGGACATCGAGACCGTCGGCGAGGCACGCAACAAGCAGGAGGCGGTCTTCGAGACCCGGGCGCGCAAGCCGGACGTCGTCCTGATGGACATGGTCATGCCGGGGGGCAGCGGCATCGAGGCAACGGAGGCAATCCTCCGGGAGCACCCGGAGGTGAAGGTGCTCGTGCTCTCGATGCAGGACGATCCCGCCTACGTTCGGCAGGCCTTCGCGGCCGGCGTCAGCGGCTACGTCCTGAAAGAGGCGGCCGACATCGAGCTCGTCGCGGCCGTCCGGGAGGTCGCCGGGGGCGGCGGCTACGTCCACCCCGCGCTCGGCGCGCGCCTCGTGGTTGCCGAGGTCGAGAGCAAGTGGCGGGCCGATGCCGACCCGCTCTCGGATCGCGAGCGCGAGGTGCTGCGGTTGCTCGCGCTCGGGCACACGAACCAGGAGATCGCGAAGCTGCTCTTCATCTCCGTACGCACCGCGGAGACGCACCGAGCCCACATCATGCAGAAGCTCCGGCTCTCGACCCGCGCGGAGCTCGTGCGTCACGCGCTCGCGCAGGGGCTGCTCGAGGAGTGAGCAGCGTCATCGCTCCGCCCCGTCCGGGGGAGGCGGACAGCGGGTCAGGTGGTAGGCCATCAGGATCGCGTCGACGTAGCCGGCGCCGCGCCGGTAGTGCGCGCGCCGATAGCCCTCGCGCTCGAAGCCAAACCGCTTGTAGAGGCCGATCGCGCCGGCGTTGTGGGGAAAAACGTGGAGCTCGAGCTTCCGGATTCCGTTCTGCCGAGCCCAGCCTCCGGCAGCCACGAGGAGCGCCCGCCCGATCCCCCGCCGCCGGTGAGTCGCGGCCACCATCAGGCCCAGGTCGGCCACGTGTGAGCTCGCGGGATGGGAATCGCGCGCGACGGAGAGCCGCCCCACGATCTCTCCACCGGCCTCCGCAACGAACACCGCGGCATCCTCGCTCCTGCGCGTCACGCGCAGGTAGCGGCGCTCGGCGGCGGCGTCTCGCCAGGTCGAGCTCGAGATCAACCAGCCTCCGAGCTCGCCGGCGACACTCTGCGCGAGCGCGACAAGCGCCGCAGCGTCGCCGGGCTCGGCTCGACGAACCGCGAACTCAGAGTCACTCGACAACGATGCCGTGACCGCCCCGGCGCGGGTCGCCCGCCGCCGCGAGCCCGCCCTGCGGCAGCACCTCGACGCCGGCGACGCCGCCGAAGTAGAGGTTGCGGCGACGCCAGCGGACGAGGTCGTAGCCGAGCGATTCGAGCCGGTCGAGCTCCACGCCGTCGACCCCGCCCTCGCAGTGGACGTGAGGCTCGTCCACGTGGACGCGCGGCGCGGCGATCGCGTCCTCGACGCCGAGCCCATGGCCGACGACGTTCACCACGACCTGCAGGATCGCGCCGCGCAGCCTCACTGACCCGGCACTTCCAACGACGAGGCGAACCCCCTGCTCCCCGAGGACGACGGAGGGCGCCATCATGCTCGTCAGCCGCTTGCCGGCACGCGCCCGTCGGCCGGCGTTCAGGTCGTATTCGCCGAGCATGTTGTTGAGGTGGATGCCTGTGCCGGGCACGATCGAGCCCGAACCCGATCCCAGCGAGGCCGAGAGCGAGGCGGCGTTTCCCTGTGCGTCGACGACGGAGAGGTGGGTCGTGCCCCCGGCGGGCGCGGGCTCGCGGGCTCCCGCCTCGCGCCCCTCCACGCGCCCGGCAGCCGTACTGATCGCCTCCTCTCCTAGGAGCCTTCTCGCGAGTCCCCCGCGGTAGAGGTCTCCGGCAAAGCGCCCGCCGCGCGCCCGTTGCTGCTCCCGGGTCACCTCGACGAGCCGGCCGATCGCCGCTGCGCTGCCCGGCTGTCCACCGAGGCCGATCCGGTCGAGCAGCCGCAGCGCGTAGGCGATCAGGACTCCCCCCGACGACGGCGGGGGGTTCGACACGTACTCGCACCGGCGGAAGCGAGTGCCGATCGGCTGCCGCCAGACGACGCGGTAGGCCGCCAGGTCGTCGGGGGTGAGCACGCCGCCCTGCTCCTCGACGGCCTCGCAGACGCGCCGGCCGAGGTCGCCTCGATAGAGCGCCGCAGCGCCGCTCTGCGCCAGCAGCTCGAGCGTGGTTGCGAGGTCGTCGAGGCGGAGGCGGTCGCCGTGCACGAGCCGTGCCCCGCCGTGGCCGTACAGGCGCCGGCCCTCCTCGGTATGACGCAGGATCAGGTCGAGGATTGCGTGGAGATAGCCCTGGGAGCGGGTGAGCTCCACCCCCTCCCGCGCGAGCTCCACAGCCGGGGCGAGGAGATCGGCCCACGGAAGCGAGCCGAAGGATCGATGTGCTGCCTCGAGCCCGGCGACAGTGCCCGGCACGGCGGCGGAGGCCGCCCCGATGCGGAAGACCTGGGAGGTCTCGCCGCCTTCGAAGTCGACGTCGACAACCTCCATCTCGCGCCGCTCGCCCGGCGGCTGGCCAAGCCCGGGCACCGAGACGAAGAAGTCGAGCAACCGCGAGGAGCGGTCGCGGGCGCGGTGCACGAGCATGAACCCCCCCGCGCCGGGGCCGGTCAGCGGGCTCTCGACGACCCAGGACGCGGCGCCCGCAGCGATGCAGGCATCGACGGCGTTGCCGCCCTCCGCGAGAACGCGCGCGCCCACCTCGGCGGTGAGCGGATGACCTGCCGCGATCGCGCCCCGCACCGCCGCAGCGTAGAGTCTCGCCGCTCCGCGGCGCCGGCGGTCTTAGCCGGTGCGGTGCGCGGAGAGGACGACCAGAACGACGATCGACGCCGGAACGACTAAGCGAACGGCGAGGGCGATCACGTGCGCAGGAAGCTCGGCGGTTCGAGCGTCTCCGAGGGCGGCGCCGAGACCGAGGAGGGGGAGCGGGCCGGCCGCTTGCCGCCGCCGAGACCGGTCGCTACGACCGTCACCCACACCTGGCCCGTCAGCCGCTCGTCGACGGTCGCGCCGAAGATGATGTTCGTCTCGTCGGTCGAGCCCTGGCGCACGACCTCCGCTGCCTCGTTCACCTCGAAGAGCGACAGGTCGTCGCCGCCGGCGATCGAGAGCAGGATGCCCTTCGCGCCGACGAGCTCGGTGTCGATGAGCGGCGAGCGCAGCGCCCGCTCGGCCGCCTCCCGTGCCCGGTTCTCGCCGGTCGCGAAACCGATGCCCATGAGCGCGGAGCCTGCGTCGCTCATGATCGTCCGCACGTCGGCGAAGTCGAGGTTGATGAGGCCCGGCATTGTGATCAGGTCGCAGATCCCCTGCACGCCCTGACGCAGGACGTCGTCTGCGATCTTGAATGCGTCGAGCATCGACGTCGTGCGGTCGAGCACCTCGAGCAGCCGATCGTTCGGAATAACGATGGTGGTGTCGCAAGCCTCACGGAGCGCCTGCACCCCGGCGTCGGCCTGTGCCCGGCGGCGCGTTCCCTCGAAACGGAAGGGGAGCGTCACGATGCCGACCGTGAGGGCGCCCGACTCCTTCGCCATCTTCGCCACGACCGGAGCGGCGCCCGAGCCCGTGCCGCCGCCCTCGCCGGCGGTGACGAAGACCATGTCGGCACCACGCAGAGCTCGCTTGAGCTGGTCGTAGGACTCCTCCGCGGCCTGCTTCCCGATGTCGGGGTCGGCGCCGGAGCCAAGGCCCTCCGTCAACTCACGGCCAATGTGGATCTTCACCGGCGCGTCCGACATCTGGAGCTGCTGGATGTCGGTGTTGACCGCCATGAACTCGACCTGCGAGATGCCGGAGTCGATCATGCGGTCGACCGCGTTCAGGCCGGCGCCGCCGACTCCGACGACGCGGATGACGGCGAGGTAGGCGGGCGAGCCGCCGCGTGGCACGTGGTGGAGCCGAGGCGCGGCCTCGGGCATGGGGTCGATCCAGCGGCGCACGGCGGGCTCCTCATCGAGCGGCGCCGACACCGGGTCAATGGTCCGAGACTGCTCGGCGACGTTGCCGTTCTGCGCCGGCTCGACCGCAGGGGACGCGGCGGGCTCGGCCACGCGAGCCTCGGTCAGATCGCTCTCGACGAAGTCGGGGACGTGCTCGACCGTTGCCTCGAGTGGCTCGGCCGCTCCTGGCTGCCTGCCTGCCTGCCGCTGCGCGGCCTCGGTCGCCCGGAACAGCTCGGCGAGCGGGCCTTCACGCATGCTGGCGCGCTTTCGCGCCACTGCGAACCTCCTTCGAGAGATCCCGGTAGGCCTCGGCGGCCGGACCGGTGGGGTCGTACTTCAGGATCGAGCTTCCCTTCACGGGCGCCTCCGCGTAACGGACCGTCTTTCGGATCCGGGTCTTGAACACGAGGTCGCCGAAGTTCTCCTCAAGGATCTCGATCGCCTCGCGGGAGTGCAGCGTCCGCGTGTCGAACATCGTCGGAAGGATCCCGATGATCTCGACGTGCGGGTTCAGGTTCTCGCGGATCATGCTGAGCGTGTTCTCGAGCTGGACGAGGCCACGCAGCGAGAGGTACTCGCACTGGACCGGCACGATCACCCCATCGGAGGCGACGAGCGCGTTGATCGTCAGGAGCCCGAGCGAGGGCGGGGTGTCGATCAGGACGTAGTCGTACTCGCTCTTGGCGGGCAGCAGCGCCTTCTCGAGGGCGCGCTCGCGGCCGATCATGCTCGACAGGGCGAGCTCCGCGCCGGCCAGGTCGATCGAGGAGACGGCGAGGTCGATCTCCGCGTGCTGGACGATCTCCTGGATCGGGAGCCGGTGGACGAGGACGTCGAACATCGAGCGCTCGATCTCGTCGGGGTTCAGTCCCTGGCTCATCGTCAGGTTGCCCTGGGGGTCCAGGTCGACGCAGAGGACCCGGGAGCCCCCCTCGGCGAGTGCGACCGCGAGGTTCAGCGTCGAGGTCGTCTTCGCCACTCCGCCCTTCTGGTTGGCGAAAGCGATGACGCTGGCCACTTGCGGTCCTTCCCCGTTCCCGTTCGGCGCCCGGAAGTTGGGACGCGGCAGTAGGCGGACAAACCCCATCGGGCTCGTCTTTCGGGTCAGGCTACCAGAGTCCTCTTTCGGTCAGAAGCGACCTCGAGGCTCCGGAGTGCGCGCCGTCGGCGACCGCCCCGCGGCAGCGCTCGAGGGCCGCTGCGGCAAGGTCGGTTCCGGCCGCCTCGGCCCGCAGCCACGCCTCCGCCTCCCGCAGAAGCGCACATACTTCCGCCAGCACGACTGCCGCGGGCGCCCCCTCGCGTTCGAGGGCATCGATCCGGTCGAGCCGCTCGAGGACGGCGCGTGCCTCTTCCATGTCACGAGGCTAGTCGCGCGCGGCACACCGGACTGCCTCGGCTCTGCACCGAGAGTGAGACGGCGGGGGGATCGAATCAGGCGAGGGCCGCGACGCCCGAGATCGCCGCCGGGCGGGCGCGGATTCCGAGAAGAGTGTCGTCGAGCGCCCCGAGGAGGCGACGCCGGTCGCCCCGCAGCAGCGTCTCGACGACCGCCCGGCGCACGATGTCGCTCGACTCGGCCGTGGCAAGCTCGCCACCCACGAGCGCCCGTAGCAGAGAGAGGAGCTCGGCACGCTCTCGCGCCGACTCTCCGAGGAGCGTCACCGCCCGGAGCGCCGCTGCCCAGAGCCCGTCGGCTCCCGCGAGCAGGGCGGCGAGCGCCTCACGCAGCTGCTCCGACCGGAACGGCTCGTCCTGGAAGAGCGAGAGCTCCCACCGGTCGAGCGCCTCCCCGAGCTCGGGATCGCCGTCCGCCGCACCGAGCCGCTCCAGGAGCGACCGTGCGAGGGCACCGCGAACCGCGTCGAGTCGCACCTCACCCGACTGCGGCTGCGTCGCGGCGATCGGAAGCACCGGCCGAACGCCGAGCGGACGCCAGTCGAGGCGCTCGAAGAGAATCGGCCCGGCGGCGACCGGACCGGCGGTGGCGAGCCTGAGCGCCGTGACCGCGTCCGCCAGCTCGCCCGGGGCATCCGGCGGCTCCTTGCTGCGGGGCGGCAACTGCCGCTCGAGCTCGAGCACGCAGAGCCGGTCCGGTTCCCGTCCGAAGTCGTGCGGGAGCAGCGACCGACTCTCCGGCCAGTGCGCGGCGAGCTCGCCGGCGGCGGCACGGCGAACCCTGAGCCCTGGGCCGAGCTCGATCGGTCCGCCCGCGGAGAGGCCGACCAGCGGAGCGACCGCGGCGTAGGCACGCTCGTCGCGGAAGAGGGAGAGCTCGAGCTGCTCGTAAGCTGGAACGAAGGCGCCCTCGTCCCAGTCGAAGCCGCCACATGCTTCCGCAACCGCGACGAGGAGCGGCACGAGCACCGTTCGCGCAAGCGCCTGCTCCTCCGTCAGGCCCGCCTCCGCGTGGGCGCGCGCGAAGATCGCGGCGGCGGGCTCGCACTTCAGCTCCTCGAGCGCGACCGCCGCGTCGGGCAACGCGCCGAGGCGCTCGGCGCGGGTCTCGACGAAGCCGCGAGCGAGCAGACGGTACTCGTACAGCGAGGGCCGACCGGGGGATGGATGCTCCTCGAATGCGAAGGGAATCTCCTCTCCGGCCCCGACGTCGGCCGCGAGCAACGCGAAGCCGGCGAGACAGAAGCCGTGGAGGGCCTGCCGGAGATGTGGAGCGCGAGCGGCCACGAGGTGTCCGCTTACGCGTCGGGGCTCAGCTCTCCTGCCTTGGCGGAACCCGCGGCGGCTCGCTCGGCTGGCAGAGCGGGCACCAGTAGGCCGTCCGGTTGTCGTCGCCCTGGCCGCGCGACCGGATCGCCGTCGCGCAGCGCGGGCAGGGCCGTCCGGCAAGCCGGTAGACGGACCGGTCCTGCCGTTCGCCTTCGACGGAGGCGCGCATCAGCCGCGCCGCCTCCTCGAGGATCCGCCGGAGCTCGTCGTCGCCGGTCTCCCGCAGGCGCTGCCACGGCGAGACCCGCGCGTGCCAGAGCGCCTCCGCTTTCCAGAGATTGCCGATTCCGGCAACGAGGCGCTGGTCGAGGAGCGCATCGCCGACAGCGCGTTCGCCGGGCTCGGCCCGCAGGTTGCGCATCATCCGGTCGAGGTCGGGCTCGGGCGCGAGGATGTCCGGCCCGAGCCGCCGGAGGCTGCGTCCGTGCAGCTCGAGCACCGGGCCTCGCCATTGCAGCGCCTCGAAGCGCTCGCCGCGCAGGACGAGCCACGGGCGTCCGACCCGGGTCGCCCCTCTCGGCACGACGCTCCAGCGGCCCGTCATGCGGAGGTGGCTACGCAGGATGTATCCGCCGTCGAACCGGAGGACGAGATTCTTGCCGACGGCGCGAACGTCCTCGAGCCGGCGGCCGTCGAGTCGCTCCGCAAGCCGTTCCGCCGCGGCCTGCGGGTGCGGCGTCTCGACCTCCACTCTCTCCCCGACGAGCACCTGGAGGCGCCTCGCCGCGCGATGGAGCGAGTCCCCTTCGGGCATGGGGGCAAGGCTAGTGTTAGTGCAGTGGGTCGTCGAGCGGTTGTCTAACCTGAATCGGTGCCGAGGCTGAACATTGCGCCGCGCCGGGTAAGGAAGTGACACGCCGCGCACGCGTGGCGGCCGCGGGCGCAGCGGCTGCGACCGTGTGGGGGCTGCTCGAGCCCCTGGACCGGAAGCTCTTTCGCTGCGACTACTCGGACGTCGCGCTCCTGGGGAAGGCGGTCACCCGCGGCACGGGCTGGCGGGTCGCAGGCTTCGCCGTGCACGCTGCCAACGGCGCCGTCTTCGGCCTCGTTTTCGATGCGCTACGCGACCGGATCGGCGGCGACCCTCGCCGGCTCGCGTTCCGGCTCGCTCTGGTCGAGCACGTCGCGCTCTGGCCGCTCGGTGCCCTCTCCGACCGCTACCACCCTGCGCGGGGTGAGCCCGGGGTGCCGTCGCTGATCGGGAACCGGAGGGCCTTCGCGCAGGCCACCCTGCGCCACGCGCTGTTCGGACTCGTCCTCGGCCGGCTCTCCTAGCGCTACCAGCCCTCCCAGTGCACGACCTCGGCGAGCGACCGGCGACGCGCCTGCAACCGGCTCGTGCCTCGCTCAGCGAGAGGGTCAGCGGCGGGACGACCGATCGCGGCGACACCGATCGGAACCACCTCCTCGGGTAGCCCGAGCAGCTCGCGCAGGATCGCCTCCTGGTCGGGGTGGCCGAAGAAGGTGGCGGCAAGGCCCTCGTCGATCGCGGCGAGCAGGATCAGCATCATCGCGGCACCGGCGTCCACGAACCAGTAGGGGACGGGCCAGTGGATCTCGACCCCACCCGCCGCCGCGAGCTTGTCGGGCTCGCGATAGCGGTCGTGGTAGAGCCGCTCGTTCGCGCAGACGACGAGGTGGAGCGGGGCCGGTCGACATGAAGGGCGCTGCGCCCGCCCGCACGTAGCTCTCCTCGTCGAAGGCACGGGCGATCTCCAGCCGCAGCCGCGCCTCGGTGAGCACCACGACGCTTTGCCCCTGGCTGAAGCCGCCGCTCGGCGCTCGCCGGA
>JBBQDZ010000087.1:0-9520 GCA_038320185.1 Gaiellales bacterium | reverse complement strand
ACGACCCGTGGTCCGGGCGGTTGCTCGTCGACGGCCGCGATGTCCGCGAGCTGACGCTCTCGAGCCTGCGGAGCCAGATCGCGCTCGTGCTGCAGGAATCGATCCTCTTCAGCGGGACGATCTTCGAGAACATCGCCTACGGGAACCTGGAGGCCAGCGCAGACGACGTGCTTGCCGCGGCGGAGGCGGCCTTCGTCGACGAGTTCGTCGACAGCCTGCCCGAGGGCTACGAGACCCACGTCTCCGAGCGCGGTACAACGATCTCGGGCGGGCAGCGGATCGCGATCGCCCGGGCGCTTGTCCCGACGCGCCGATCGTGATCCTCGACAAGCCGACGTCAGGCCTAGATGCCGTCTCCGAGCGCTACGTCATGCGCGGCTTGGACCGCCTCACAACCGGCCGCACGGTGTTCGTCGTCGCGCACCGGCTCTCCACGCTCCCGCACGCCGACCGCATCTACGTCGTCGAGCAGGGGCGAATCGTCGAGAGCGGGACACACGACGAGCTCACGCATCAGCCCGGCCTCTACCGGCGCATGCACGTAGCGCTGTCCGGTGCGCGCTAGCGATTGAATCGCTTGGCCGTGCGCCGCGGCTAGTGCGGCGCACAGCCGAAGCGTCTAGAAGCGGCGCGCGAGACCGCCGTGCCCGCGGCCGACGTGGCGGCTCCAGATGGCCACGATGCCGACGGCGACCGCCACCGCGAGGATAAAGCTGAGCACCGGGCCGAGCGCGCCGCGGAGCAGGAGCCCGACGGCCAGCATGGACACGACACCCACGGCGATCGTCATCCCGATGCCCATGGGATCGCGACCCCGATGGAACAACCGTCCAAGCGCGCCCACGATGAGACCGCTGACGACCAGACCGATGATGAACCCAATCATTGAACCCCTCTCTCTGACGGTTGCCGATGACGGCGACGCTGGCGGCGCCGCCCAAACGAGAAGAACGCGAGCGGGACGAAGAGAAGCGGCAGGAAGACGACATGGCCGCTCGTCGCGATGAAGACCGCCGCGCCGATCGCGAGCCCTACGAGTAGGAGACGCACCGGACTTGGAACGGCCGCAAAGCGATCTGGTTACGCCTGCGTGGGTTTCAACACACAGGTTTGCCACCCGCTCGCACCGTGCACTGGGCGTCCTCCGACTGCCCGCTAGGGACTCTCCCTCGGCCACGTCCAAAGGCGCCATGGCCGGGGACAGACCCTGGACGTGGCCGCGAGGGCGGCGCCGCGACGGGCCTCCAGGGCGGGGAACGGAAGGCCGAAGCCGCTCCGCCCGGATCCGGCTCAGGCCGTAACCGGGCGCCGCGACTGCACGATCCGGAAGCGGCCGGCGACGAAGGCGGCGTCGGTGAGGCAGGCGTTGGCAGCCGGATTCGCGCCCGTCGCGTGAAAATCCGAGAACGCGGCCGACTGGTTGACGAAGACCCCGCCTGTGAGGTTGCACGAGAGGGCAACACCCACGTCCATCGCCGCCCGCTCCGTCGCCGCCAGCACGTCCTCGCTCGTCGAGTAGACCGCGGCCGTGATCGCGCCGTGCTCGAGCCCGGTCCGGCGGAAGATCTCAAAGCTCTCGTCAGTCGAGCCGGTCGCAACCAGGAAGGCGACCGGCCCGAAGTGCTCCCGCCCGTACACCTCCTCGTCGACGGCCTCGAGGCGCACGAGCACCGGTGTCCGTACCACCGCATCCGGGAACTGCGGGTGCTCGAGCGAGCGAGCCTCGAGCACGACCTCGCCGAGCGAAGCCGCGCTCTCCGCGACCTCCAGCACACCCTCGTTGACGATCGCGCCCGTGATCTCGACCGCGCGCTCCGGATCGCCCAGGAGCTTGCCGATCGCGCCGGCGATGCCCTGGGCGACCTCCTCGAAGCTCTTGTGGCTCTCGTCGGTCTCGATGCCGTCGCGGGGCACCAGCAGGTTCTGCGGCGTCGTGCACATCTGGCCGCTGTAGAGCGAGAGCGACAGCGCCAGGTTGCGGCACATGCCGGAGAACGAGTCCGTCGAGTCGATCACGACAGAGTTCACCCCCGCCTTCTCGGTGTAGACCTGCGCCTGGCGCGCGTTCTCCTCGAGCCATTCCCCGTTCGCCGTCGAGCCCGTGAAGTCGATCACCTTCACCTCCGGCCGGGTCGCGAGCGTCGTCGAGAGGCGATCCTCGCTGCGGCCGACGGCGAGCGTGACGACGTTCGAGTCGTAACCCGCCTCCGCCAGCACCTCCCGGGCGACCTGAACGGTCAGCGCGAGGGGCAGCACACACGCATGATGGGGCTTGACGATCACCGGGTTGCCGGTCGCGAGGCTCGCGAAAAGGCCCGGGTAGCCGTTCCAGGTCGGGAAGGTCGTACAGCCGATGAGGAGCCCGAGCCCGCGCGGCACAACGTGGTAGGTCTTGTCGAGGGCGACCACGTTGTCGCGCCCCGCCGGCTTCTCCCAGCGCGCCTTCGAGGCGTGGCGGCTCATCTCGGCGTAGGCGTAGGCGACCGCCTCGAGACCGCGATCCTGCGCATGCGGTCCCCCCGCCTGGAGCGCCATCACGAACGGCTGCCCCGTCGTGTGCATGACCGCGAGCGCGAGCTCGCCGCTGCGCTCGTTCAGGCGCTGGAGGATCTCGAGGCAGACGCCGGCCCGCGCCTTCGGCCCGGCGTCGCGCCACCCGGCCTTCGCCGCCCCCGCCGCCTCGACGAGCGCTTCTACGCTCGAGCGCTGGTACCGCGTCCCGAGCGAGACGCCGTACGGCGAGGGTGCGGCCTCGACCGTTCCGTCCGCACCGGGCTGGTCGAGCGGGAACTCGCCCGAAACATACGAGTCGAAGGCAGCCTTCGCCGCTTCGTGGTCGTAGGCCTTGGGCGACTCCGAGTACGCACTCCAGTACTCGCGAGACTCGATCGCTGCCAGCGCTTGCTCCAGCGTCTCTCGGTGCCGTTCGTAGAGCTCCTGGGTCATCCGCTCCCTCACTCCTTCGGTCGATCGTCGACGATGCGCCGCGCCTTGCCGAGCGAGCGCTCGACGCCGCCGGGCTCGACGACCTCGACGGCGACGCTCAGCCCGACATTCTCCTTGACGAGACTCGCCAGCCGCTGCGCCGAGCGCGCCCGCTCCTCGGCGGCCGCCGACTGGGCGCGAGCCTCCACGCGGATCGTCAGCTCGTCGAGGCGCCCAGGGCGGCTCACCACGAGTTGGAAATGCGGCGAGAGCCCCGGGAGACGCAGGACGAGCTCCTCGATCTGCATCGGGAAGAGGTTGACGCCACGCAGCACGATCATGTCGTCGCTACGGCCGGTCACCCTCTCGATCCTCCGCATCGTCCGCACGGTTCCCGGGAGGAGCCGCGTGAGGTCGCGCGTGCGGTAGCGGATCACCGGCATCGCCTCCTTCGTCAGCGAGGTAAAGACGAGCTCGCCCCGCTCGCCGTCCGGCAGGGGGTCGCCCGTCTTGGGATCAACGATCTCGGGGTAGAAGTGGTCTTCCCACACGTGAAGGCCGTCCTTGGCCTCCACGCACTCCTGGGCGACGCCCGGGCCCATCACCTCCGAGAGCCCGTAGATGTCGAGCGCGTGCATGTCGAGCCGCTGCTCGATTTCCGCGCGCATCGCCTCCGTCCACGGCTCGGCGCCGAGGATGCCGATCTTCAGGGTCGTCTTCGTAGGATCCGCGCCCTGACGCTCGAGCTCGTCGAGGATCGCGAGCAGGTACGACGGCGTGACCATGATCACGTCGGGCTCGAGGTCGAGGATCAGCCGCACCTGGCGCTCGGTCATCCCGCCCGAGACCGGTATGACAGTGCAGCCGAGGCGCTCGGCGCCGTAGTGCGCACCGAGGCCACCGGTGAAGAGGCCGTACCCGTAGGCGACGTGGACGCGGTCGCCCGGCCGGCCGCCGGCGGCGCGGATCGAGCGGGCGACAATCGCAGCCCACGTGTCGAGATCCGCGCGCGTGTAGCCGACGACGGTTGGCCGGCCGGTCGTTCCGCTCGAGGCGTGCAACCGTGCCACCCGCTCCGGCGGCACCGCGAACATCCCGTACGGGTAGTTCGCGCGCAGGTCATCCTTCGTCGTGAAGGGAAACCGGTGCAGGTCGTCGAGGCTCAGGCAGTCCTCGGGGCGAACGCCGGCGGCGTCGAAGCCCCGGCGGTAGAACGAGACGTTGCCGTAGGCGTGCCGCAGGCTCGCGCCGAGACGCTCGAGCTGCAGCGCCTCGAGCTCGTCGCGCGAGGCGGTCTCGATCGGCTCGAGGGCGGCGGGTCGCCTGGAACGGTCGAGCATCGGCCGCTATTTTTGTGCAATGGCCGCGACCGAGCAGGCAAGCATCGCGATTCTCGGCGCCGGCAGGATCGGCGAGTCTCTTCTCGCCGGTCTCCTGAGCTCGGGTTGGCGAACGGCCTCTCAGATCGTGGCCACGGCCCGCCGCGAGGAGCGCGCGACCGAGCTGCGGGAGCGCTACGGGGTCGAGGTGACCCTCTCGAACGCGGAGGCGATCGCCGGCGCGGAGCTTGTCGTCGTCGCCGTCAAGCCGCAGGACATCGAGGCGCTGCTCGGCCAGATCGGCGAGGCCCTCGGCGCCGAGCAGACTCTCCTCTCGGTCGCCGCTGCCATCCCGACCGCCGCGATCGAGCGCCGTCTCGCGGCCCCCGTCCCCGTTGTCCGGGCGATGCCGAACGCGCCCGCGACCGTCCATGAGGGGATGGCGGGCATCTGCGCCGGCTCCCACGCCGGCGAGGCGCACCTCGCCCTGGCCGAGGAGGCGCTGTCGCACCTCGGCGCGGTCGTCCGCGTCCCGGAGAGTGCGATGGACGCGGTCACGGCCGTGTCAGGCTCGGGCCCCGCCTACTTCGCGTTGCTCGCCGAGGCGATGATCGAGGCCGGGATCCTCCTCGGCCTGTCGCGCGAGATATCGACGACGCTCGTCGTCCAGACGATGCTCGGCACCGCGCACCTGCTGCGGGACGAGAAGATGCACCCCGTCGAGCTCCGCGAGCTCGTGACCTCACCGGGGGGAACGACAATCCGCGCGATCCAGGAGCTCGAGAACGCGGGAGTTCGGGCGGCGTTCTTCAGCGCAATTCAGGCCGCGATGGTTCGGTCCCGCGAGCTCGCTGCCGGGGAGCCGTAGCGCTCGTTACGGCGCGACGCCGGGGACGGACCGGCGGCGAAGCAGGAGGGCGCCCACCGCCAGCAACGCGGCCTCGACGACCGTGATCGCCACACGGTTCAGCACCGTCGCGCCGAGGGCGGCTCCCTGGGGCGCGACCGCGAGCAGCAACCCGTACATCGACGCTTCGCGCGGGCCGAGGCCCGACGGCGCCACTATCGAGAGGACGGCCACGATCGCACCGACGGCCGCGGTGCCGCCCAGGAAGGCGATGGAGGTTGCCCTGGCGCCGCCACCGACCGAGCGGAGCAGGAAGTAGAGCGCCGCTCCGCCGACGAGCCACGTGAAGGCGTAGTAGCCGAGAAGGAAGAGCAGCGTTCGCGGCGGGATCGGCGGTGGCTCCTCCGCGCCGAACCGGCGGAAGACCTTTCGCGCGACCCAGCCGAAGACCCGCGGGTGCAGCAGCGTGCCGACGGCGGCAGCGAACACGAGCAACGGTGCGAGCGGAGCGTCGACCCCGCGCACCCAGGCGAGGCTGACGACGAAGACGAGCACGCCCGAGATCGCCGAGAGTCCAGCCTCGACGAGGATGGAGGCCGTGACGAGCGCAGTCGCGTCGATGCCGGCCCGGCGAAGCGCCAGCACCCGCGCGGCCGGCGTCCAGACCCCGCCTGGGACGTACTTTGCGAGCATCGACAGCATCTCCGCTCGCAGCGCCGTGACGTAGGAGACCTCGATTCTCCAGGCCGCCAGGATCCGCATCCAGCCGATCACGAAGAGAAGGTAGTAGGCGGCGAGCACTGCGCAGCCGAGCCCGAAGTCGACGAGGCTCGCATCGCGCAGCCGTTCCCCGGCCCCGTGCCACGAGCCGCGCACGGCCCAGACGAGAACCGCGATGAGCGCGAGACCGAGGGCCACCTGCAGCGCAATCGCCGCCCGTCGATGCGCCCGGAGCCAGCCCACGGCGGCACGGATGTCCTGGGTCAACCGCACACGATCATCGTGCTCGGGGCGGCGGCCGGCGTCAATTGCGCGCCACGGGCGCGATCGCGGCTTAGCCTTCGGGGCCTGGCGACATGGCCCCGACACGAGTTCTAAGAAGCAGCTCGGCCCACGCGCTCGAGCAGCTCGTCGAGGCCGAGATCCGCGAGCGAGGGCACGACGAGATCGGCCTCGTCGAGGCCGAGCGCGGCCGTGACGCCGTTCGGGACGGCGACGCAGTACAGGCCGGCGGCCTTCGCGGCGCGCACGCCGTTCGGCGAGTCCTCGAACGCCAGGGCCTCGACGGCCTCGAGCTCCAGCACCTCGAGCGCCTCGAGGTAGAGCGTCGGCGCCGGCTTCGCGCGCACGGCGTCATGGTCAGCGGTGACGATCGCGTCGAAGTGCTCCGCGCGCTCCAGCCGCGCGAGGTGGCGGTCGACCCACGAGCGCGACGAGCTCGACACGATCGCCGTCGCGAGGCCGCGTTTCCCGGCCTCGTCGAGGTAGTCGAGCACGCCCGGCCGCGCCTCCTCGATTTCGAGGAGCGCAAGCTCGCGGTCGCCGCGGCGCAGGAGCACGGCCTCGCGATCGAGCGGTCCCGCAAGCTCCTCCAGGTGCGTCAGCGGATCGAACTCGCCGATCGTGCCGATGATCGTCGCCCAGCGCTCGAGCGGGAGCTCGTGGCCGTGCTCGCGATAGGCCTCTTGCCACGAGGCGAGCGATGGCGTCTCCGTATCGAGGATCAGCCCGTCGAAGTCGAAGAGAAGCCCCCGGATCGCCAAGAGGAGCAGCGTAATCGTAGGCTTCGACCATGGTGCGCTTGGGGCTGCTCTTCCCCGGGGAGATGGGCGCGGCGGTCGGTGCCGCGGCGAACGCCGAGGTGCTGTGGGCGAGCGCCGGCCGCAGCGAGGCGACGTCGAGCCGCGCCGCAGCGGCCGGCTTTCGCGACGTCGGCACGCTCGCCGAGCTCGTCCGCGAGAGCGAGATCGTGCTCTCGCTCTGCCCGCCGCGAATCGCCGAGAGTCTCGCCGGCGAGGTCGCGGCGGCCGGCTTCGGCGGGCTCTACGTGGAGGCGAACGCCGTCGCGCCCGCCCGCGTCGAGCGCATCTCGACGGCGCTCGCCGGGGGCGGCGCAAGGGTCATCGACGGCGCCGTGCTCGGCGGCGGCGGACTCAACCTCTACCTGTCCGGTGAGGAGGGCGACGTCTCGCGCGGGGCGGCTCTCTTCGACGGGAGCGAGGTGACCGTGACTCGCCTCGAAGGCGGTCTCGGTGCCGCCTCGGCGCTGAAGATGGCCTTTGGAGGCTGGAACAAGATCGGCATCGCGCTCGAGGCGCAGGCGTACGCGATCGCTCGCGCGTACGGCGTCGAGGAGGCGCTCGCGGCGGAGGGCGTGCGGGCCGATCGCGTACCGCGCGCCGGCGCGCGCGCATGGCGCTGGGCGCCGGAGATGGAAGAGGTCGCGGAGACCTGCGCCGGCCTCGGACTACCCGACGGGCTCGGAGTCGGCGCTGCCGCGCTCTTCGAGCGCTGGTCTGCCCGCCGCGACCGGATCGCCGGCCTCTCCGAGCTCCTGGACGACCTCTCCGGCTGACTGGAGGAGGGCCTCTTCGACCAGCCGCGCGGGCGCGACCTCGGCGTATGCGTCCTCGACGATCCCGGCCAGCTCGTCCGGGGTCAGCCCGTGGTCGAGCCTGACTCCGAGCCAGCCGCGGTGGCCGACGTAGGGCGGCACGAAGAACCGCTCCGGATCGGCCTCGACGAGCAGGTCCTGGAGCCCCGCGGGCGCCGAACACCAGACGGCGAAACGGCCGTCGCCGTGGTGGTTCTCCAGCACCATCAGGAACGCGCGCTTGCCGCGGACGAAGAATGTCGGTGCGCCGTGGCTTCGCCGTTCGCTCGTCTCCGGTAGCGCCAGGCAGATCCCGCGGATCCGATCGAGCGTCCGCGCGCGCTCCTGCGGACCGGTCATTCGGGCATCGTCGCACGAACGACTGGGTCAGTAGCCTTGCCCGGAAGCCCCCGCTCGCCCGGGCTCGTCGAACTCCTGTCGAGCGACGGCTAGCGCTGCGCCGCGAGGACGGCTGCCGTGATCTCCCGCTCGCTCCGCCCCTCCCGCACTAGGCGCTCGACCAGGATCCGCAGCAGGTTTTCGGCGGCGTCGCGAGGCGTAGTCCCGGACACGAGTCGCTGCTCCCTTTCCCCGTTCATACTCACGCCGGCGACACGCGGCAGGGACGGCAAACACTCTCGCTCATCCCGAACGCGTCGTGGGCGGGAATGCGCTCGCTGCACCTGCGGCAGGAACTCCCGGCTCCGAGCCCTGCGAACGCCCGAACAACGCTCCATACGGTCAGCACCATTGCCGGCCTCCTCTCTGCGTGAAACGCTACGTTGCGTCCAAGATAGCACGAAGTGTACCGCTGTGCAACGATACGTTTCGTTTGATGGCGAAGCCGGCGCTGAAGGACGTAGGGGGTGCTCGGCCCGCGCGCTCGCGCAGCGAGACTGCGATCCTTGCAGCCACGCGCGAGCTGCTCGCAGAGGCAAGCGTGCAGCGCCTGACCGTGGAGGGCGTCGCCGCGCGCGCCGGAGTGGCCAAGACGACGATCTACCGACGCTGGCGCTCGAAGGACGAGCTCGCGCTCGCGGTCCTGATCGACATGGTGGAGCAGGTGGTCGCGGTTCCAGACCTTGGAGATACGCGCGCGGAGCTCGTGGCCTTTGTCGATGGTGCAGTGAAAATCCTAGGCTCGACCCCGATGGGCCGCGTCATGCAGGGGATCGTGTCGGACCTTGCGGCCGACCCGGGGCTTGCGAAGTCGTTCCGCGAACGGGTCGTCGCCGTCCGAATCGCCGAGGTTGACCGCCTCACCCACCGCGGGATCGAGCGCGGCGACATCCGCGCAGACGCCGATCACGAGCTCCTCCACGAGCTGCTCTTCGGGCCGGTCTACTACCGGCTGCTCCTGAGTGGAGCTCCGCTGACGAGCGGCCTCGCCGAGCGTGTCGTCGACGCCGTGCTACCCGCCTTCGCCGCACAAAAGAGAGAGCCATGAACGAGGCGGAGATCGTCGAGACCGATAGCGGCGACGTCCCGCGCCGCGAAGGCTGGTATGTCCTCAACGCGAAGAAGGCCCGCTGGCAACACGACCAGCATTTCGGCGCGAATCTGAACTTCCAGGGAGACGTGCACTTTGGGCAGGTCGGCGTCAATCTCGGCGTGCTCGAGCCGGGGCAGCCGGCGTGCCTCTACCACGCCGAGGGAGACCAGGAGGGCTTCCTCGTCCTCTCGGGCCAATGCTTGCTGGTCGTCGAGGGCGCCGAGCGCCTGCTCGAGCCCTGGGACTACTTCCATTGCCCGGCGGAGACGGCCCACGTCCTCGTCGGTGCCGGAACGGGGCCGTGTCTCGTCCTCGCCCTCGGCGCGCGCAGGGAGGGCTCAGCA
>JBBQDZ010000086.1:0-9527 GCA_038320185.1 Gaiellales bacterium | reverse complement strand
GATCTCGGGCTACCACATTCGCGAGGCAGGCTCGACCGCAGTGCAGGAGCTGGCCTTCACGCTCGCGAACGGGATCGCCTACTGCGAGGCCGCTGTCGCGGCAGGCCTCTCGCCGGACGACTTCGGCGAACGCCTCTCGTTCTTCTTCAACGCTCACAACCACTTCTTCCAGGAGGTGGCGAAGTTCCGGGCGGCACGGCGGCTGTGGGCGGAGATCATGCGCCAGCGCTTCGGCGTCGAAAACCCGAAGGCGCAGGCGCTTCGCTTCCACGCGCAGACCGGTGGCTCGACGCTGACGGCGCAGCAGCCGGAGTCGAACGTGGTGCGGGTCGCGGTGCAGGCGCTCTCGGCCGTCTGCGGCGGCGCCCAGTCGATCCACACGAACTCCTTCGACGAGGCGCTCGCCCTGCCGACCGAGCGTTCGGCCCGGATCGCGCTGCGGACGCAGCAGATCCTTGCGCACGAGGCCGGGGGAACCGATACTGCCGACCCGTTCGGCGGCTCCTACTTCGTCGAGGCGCTCACCGACGAGCTCGAGCAGCGCGCACGGGAGCTGATCGCGCGGGTGGACGAGCTCGGCGGGGCGGTCCAGGCCGTGGAGGAGGGCTTCGTCCAGCGGGAGATCGAGGACGCTGCGTACGACTACACGACGCAGGTCGAGGCCGGGGAGCTCGTGCTCGTCGGCGTCAACCGTTACGTGGAGCCGGAGACCGAGACGGTCGAGCTGCATCGGCTCGACCCGGCCGCGGAACGCCGCCAGCTCGAGCGGACGGCGCTCGTGCGCGCCGAGCGCGACCCGGAGGAGGCCTCGCGCTCGCTCGCCGAGGTCCGACGGGTCGCCGAGACCGACGCGAATCTGCTTCCGGCGATGCGGGAAGCGCTACGCGCGCGCTGCACGATCGGCGAAATCTGCGAAACGCTGCGCGAGCTCTTCGGCACCTACGACGCCCAGCGGGCGTAGGGGCCTAGAGCGACTTCCGCAGGAGGCCGAAAACGCCGCGGACGACCTGGCGCTGGAGCGACTTGCCCTGCCGAGACTGGAGGAACTTCCCGATTCCGGCCGCGCCGCTCCCGAGTGCGCCGGCGGCCTCACGGTGCTCGGGCTTCGGCGTTGGGGGTGCGGCGAGCGGCCCCGGCTTCGCCACGCGCGCCGCGAGGAGCTCGCGGGCGCTCTCGGCCTCCACCCGCGTCCCATACTTCGCGTACAGGAGGGAGCTCTTGGCCGCGCTGTTCACGTCGCCGGCAGGGCCGAGGAACGACTGAGGCGCGCGGATCTTCGTCCGTACGACGGGTGTCGGAGCGCCGCTCTCGGAAAGGATCGTCACGATCGCCTCACCGATTCCGAGCTGCGGCAGCAGCTCGCCGAGCTTGTACCAGGGCGAGGTCGGGAAGGTCGAGACGGTCGCCTTGAGCGCCTTCGCGTCGTCTGGGGTGAAGACCCGAAGTGCGTGCTGGACGCGGTTTCCGAGCTGGGCGAGGACGTCCGCGGGAAGGTCTTTCGGAACCTGGGTGACGAAGAACACCCCGACTCCCTTCGAGCGGATCAGTCGCACCGTCTGGACGACCGACTCGACGAACGCCTTCGAGGCACCGTCGAAGAGGAGATGGGCTTCGTCGAGGAAGAAGACGAGCTTCGGCTTCGGCAGGTCGCCCGCTTCCGGAAGCTGCTCGAAGAGCTCAGCGAGCAGCCACATGAGCGCAGTCGAGAAGAGCCTCGGCTTGTCCTGCACGGCCGGAAGCTCGAGGCAGGAGATGACGCCACGTCCGTCGGCGGTGGTGCGCATCAAGTCTGCGACGTCGAGCTGCGGCTCGCCGAAGAACTCGTTCCCACCCCCGTCCTCGAGTTGGACGAGCGACCGGAGCAGGACGCCGACCGTCGCTGGCGAGACGCCGCCGAGGCCGGTCAGCTCGGCCCTGCCCTCCTTCGAGGCGAGGAAGGTCAGCATCGCTCGAAGGTCTGCCAGGTCGAGCAGGGGGAGGCCCTTCGCATCCGCGTAGTGGAAGAGGAGCGACAGGCTCTGCTCCTGCGTCTCGTTCGCATTCAGGACCTTCCCGAGCAGCAGTGGCCCGAAGTCGGAGACGGTCGCCCGCACCGGGATCCCGGGCCCGATGCCGCCGAGCGCCAGGAACTCGACCGGGAAGCCGACCGGCTGAAAGGGGGTTCCAAGCTCCGCCGCCCGCTTCTCCGCGGGACCGCCCGGAGCCCCCGGGGCGGCGAGCCCGGAGAGATCCCCTTTCACGTCCGCGGCGAACACCGGCACGCCCGCGGCGGAGAGCTGCTCCGCGATCGTGCGGAGCGTGCTCGTCTTCCCCGTTCCCGTCGCCCCGGCGATGAGCCCGTGCCGGTTCATCATCGCGAGTGGCACCTGGACCAGAGCGTCCGCGTCGACCGTGTCGGTCTGCACGCCCTTGCCGAGAACGAGCGCGGGGCCCTCGAGCGCGTATGCCTTCTGGATCGCCTGGCCGAAGTCGGTCATCGCAGCGCGCAAGCGTAACGCCTGCACTCGAGCGCACGCGGCGGCCGGCGCTCGAGGAGGGACGCGGTAGGAGGACGGTCTCCACACAGGTGAAGGCAGACGGGTTCCTGTCGTCCCGTTGACCCGGCTGGCTAGGGTGTCGCTGCTGTCACGATCGCGTCAACCGCCGATGCGGATCCTCCTCGTCTCGCAGCTCTACCCGGGGCCGGGCGCGCCCGATCTCGGCGTGTTCGTGGCGCAGCTCGAGCGCGCGCTCGAGGAGCGCGGTCATGAGCTCGACCGGGCGGTCCTCGATACGCGGGCGGGGGGGAAGCTCCGCTACCTCATTCTCGGGCGGCGCGCGCTCGCGGCTCGAGCGCCGGACGTCGTCTACGCCCATTTTCTTGTCCCATCGGGGTTGATCGCCGCGCTCGCGCAGCGGGCGCCGCTCGTCGTCACGGCCCACGGGCGGGACGTCCGCAACGTGGGCGCGATCCCCGGCGTCCGCGCTCTCACCCGGCTGACGGTGCGCCGCGCCTACGCGATCGTCGCCGTCTCCGAGTACCTCCGCCGCGAGCTCGAGGCGAAAGTGCCCGAGGCGGTCGGGAAGACGCACGTGATCGACTCGGGGGTCGATCTCGGGCGCTTCGCGCTCGCCCCGGCGCCGGCCGAGGTACCGGCGTTCCTCTGCCTCGGGTCGCTGACGCCGCGGAAGAACGTCCTGCGCCTGGCGGATGCCTTCGAGCGCCTCGGGCAGGGGACGCTGACCTTCGTCGGCGACGGCCCCCTGCGGACTCGACTCGAAGGGCGGGGCTCGATTCGGGTCGAGGCCCCCGTCGTCCACGCGGACGTGCCCGGCTTGCTCGCCCGCGCCAGCGTGGTCTGCCAGCCGAGCCTGATCGAGCCCTTCGGGCAGTCCCTCCTCGAGGCGATGGCCGTAGGCCGACCGGTCGTCGCGAGCCGCGTCGGCGGGGCCTGCGAGTTCGTTCCTCCCGGTGCCGGCCTCCTTGTCGACCCCCTGGACCGGGCCGCTCTCTCACGCGGGCTTGCCGCGGCCGCCGCGTTCCCCTGCCCGAACGCCGCCTCGCGGGCGGCGGCCGAGGAGCACGACCTCAGACGGCAGGCGGCTCGGGTGGAGGAGCTTCTCGAGCGAGCCGCTCGAGATCGGCGAGCCTGAGCTCGACGAGCGGCTTGATCGCGTTCTCGAGTCCGGCCTCGCGCGCTAGCGCGAGGGCCTGCTCGTAGTTCTCACGCACCTTCTCGGGGCGGACGCCCTGCTTCAGGCGGTTGTCGCCGGTGACGATGAGTTTCTGAATGCGCTCACGCGCGCCGACCGCCGTCACGCTTCCCTCCACCGACCCCTACGTGGCGTCCCCTACGAGGACCCACCAGCTCATCTCGTGCCCCTGCGCCGGGCGCCACCGCGAACGATTGTGGCTGCCGGGCAGCGGCAATTTCTAGCAGAATATTCCCGCGTTTCTTGCTCCACAACCTGCTAACGATCCTGTCTCGCCTCGTGAGCGTTTCGGCCGCGCCTGACGTTTCCTGCCCGGTCCGCGTCGTGATCGCGGATGACAATCGCCTGTTCGGGCAGGCCTGGAGGCGATCCTCTCGGCCGGCGAACGGATCGAGGTCGCGGGCCATGCCCGCGACGGGGAGGAGGCTGTGGCCCGAACGCTCGAACTGCGGCCGGACGTGACCCTGATGGAGATCAGCATGCCCGGTATGGACGGCGTCGAGGCGACAAGGAGGATCAGGCACACGCGCGCGAGGGCGTGCATGCTCATGCTCACAGGCTCCGACGCACCGGAGGACGTCGCCCGCGCGGGCTCGGCCGGCGCGGCCGCCTACGTCACGAAGGACCGCATCGCAGCGGAGTTGATCGACGCGATCCTGCACCTGGCGTCCCGGTAGGCGGTCGCGAGGCGCTGGTATCGTTGCCTGCCGGTGCTCCAGGTACTCGCGGTCTGGCACGTGCTCGTCTCCATGTCCCTGATCGGGCTGATCCTCATGCACTCCGGACGAGACGCCGGCCTCGGCGGCATGGGCTTCACGCCCGCCTCCCAGGGAGGGACGCACATCGTCGAGCGCAACCTCACCCGCCTCACGATCGGGGTCGCGATCGTCTTCTTCATCGACACGGTCGCCCTCTTCCACCAGCTGAGGTAGGTCCTTAGAGCCCTGGGCCCGCCCCGGTTCCGGTGACGGCGAAGCGGGTGGTGGCGAGACCCGGCGCGAGCGTGCCGTAGGGATAGCGCTCGTCGTAGAAGTCGCTCTGGTTGACGAGCGTTGTCTCCCGCGTCAGGCCGAGCACCTCGCCGAGGAGATCGGTGATCGAGACGGCGAAGCGGAGGTTCACGAGCGGCTCCGCGATACGGCCGGCGCGGATGCGGAAGGTGCCGTCGCGCGTCGTGCCGGTGATGATCCCCTCCCGCTCGTCGACGACGCCGAGATAGTGCACACGCGTGACGAAGATCCCGCCGCCGACACGCTCTGCAAGCTCCTCGAGCGATTCCGCCTCGCCCGCTGCGAGGGAGAGCGCGAGCGGCATGGGCCCGAACGAGCGCTCGCGGGCCGAGAGGGCATGTCCGGTCGAGCGGCGCCCGCTGCCGGCCTGTGCCGCAGTCGCCCGGTCCCAGACGACATTCCGCACGACCCCCTCCTCGACGAGCTCGACTCGCCGCTTCGGCGAGCCCTCGAAGTCGAAGGCCTTGGGGAACCCGCGGGGGTCGAGGGCGTCGTCGGCGAGGGAGATGGTGGGATCGAACACACGGTTCCCGATCCGCCCGGTGAGGAAGCTGCGCTCCTCGAGGAGCGCGAGGCCGCTGAACGTGTAGTAGCCGAACCATTGGAGGAGCTCGCCAAGGGCGTACGGGGTGAGCACGGCGCGGTAGGTCCCCGCCTCGAGCCCCTGTGCGTCGCGCGTCCGCTCGGCTGTCGCCGCCGCGTCACGCGCGACGGCCGCCGGGTCGAGCTCACCGGCACGCCAGGCGCTCTGGCCCGCGTAGCCGGACGCACCGTCCGCGGCCGCGATGACGAGGGCGACCGCGTCGGTGAATCGCTGCTCCGAGCGCGCACCGGCCGACGAGGCGATCGCGAGCTCGCAGGCTCCGCTCGTGACGTAGCCGTAGGCGCCGAGCGGCGCCGCTGCGTCGAGCGCCGTTCGCGCGGCGCCAGCCTGCTCGGCAGGCGCGAGAGCGGCGGTCGCAGGGTCGTAGCCCGCCACAGCGGGTAGCTCGGCCGGTTCTGCCGGAATTGTCGCAGGCGAGCGGGGCGGTGCGCTCGCCGCCGCCTCGTCGGCGCGAGCGAGGAGTGCCTCGAGCCCCTGCTCGTCGACGCGGTTCGAGCTGACGGCCCCGACGCGGTCGCCCTCGAACACGCTCATCTGCACCACCGTGTTCTCGACGAGTGTCGGCTGGTGCACCTCTGTGCCGGCGAATCTGGCGAAGGTCGAGCGCTCGCTCTGAACGACGATCTCCGCCGTGCGGTGCGCGGCGAGCTCGAGCGCCCGCTCGGCGAGCTCGAGGGCCGTCACGACGCGCCTACCTCGACGTTGCGGAAGCGGGCGGGCGAGGCGCCGTGAGAGACGTGCGCGTGCTGTCCCGGCTGGCCCTTCCCGCAGTTCGTGAGCCCGTGCAACCGCCACTCTGAGACACCTGCGACGGCGTCCAGTGAGCCCCAGAAAACCGGCGTCACGCCGGTGTACACAGCGTCGCGTAACAGACGCCCGAGTCGGCCGTTGCGGATCTCCCAGGCCGCCTGCGTCCCGAACTGGAAGTTCAGTCGCTTGTCGTCGATCGACCAGCTGCGGTTTCGCTCGAGGTAGATCCCCGCTTCGATGCCGTCGAGCAGCTCGTCGAAGGTGCCCTCGCCAGGCTCGAGGTGGAGGTTCGTCATTCGCACGAGCGGCATCCGGCTCCAGCCGTCGGCGCGCATCGAGCCGCCGGCGCCCGCCCCCAGCCGAGCCGCCGACTCGCGAGAGGAGAGGAAGCTCCGCAGGATGCCGGCCTCCACCACGGGCTCGCGGCGCGCGGCCACGCCCTCGTCGTCGAAGGCGAAGGTGCCGAGGCCCGTCGGGGTGGTCGCGTCGGCCGTCACGTTCATCAGGTCGGAGCCGTAACGGAGCGTGCCGAGGTTGGCGGGCGCGAGGAAGCTCGTGCCGGCGTAAGAGGCCTCCGTCCCGTAGACGCGGTCGAGCTCGGTCGGGTGACCCACCGACTCGTGCACCTGGAGTTGCATCTGCTCGGCGTCGATGACGACGGTGGTGACGCCGTCGGGGCAGCGAGGAGCGCGCGCGAGCGCCGCTGCCTGCTCTCCGACGAGCGGGGCGGCGCCTTCGAGATCGAGCCCCTCGACGTACTCCCAGCCCGCTTGCGCGCTCGAGCCGACGTGTGCGCTCGGATAGCTGCGCATCTGGAAGACGCCGTCGTGCGAGGCCAGCGCGTCGATCCCGCCGCCGCACTCGAGGATCTCCTGGTCGACCTCGGTCCCGTCCGAGGTCAGAAGCAGCTTGTGCTCGCTCTGCGCGCGTACCGCTGCCTGGGTGACGTTGACGCCTGGTTGGCGCAGGCCACGCTCGGCGCGCAGGCAGAGCTCGACCTTGTCGGCGATCGACACCTCGAAGGGGTTCCGCGCGGCGGGCGTCTTGTAGGACGCGCGGCGCGGCTCGGTCGGCGCGAGCGCTCGCTCGGTGCGCGTTCCCGCCGCAGCTCGGGCGAAGGCGCTGGCGCGAGTGGCCGATTCGCGGGCCGCGGCTTCGTCAAGGCGGCCCTCGCTGGCGAATCCCCAGGTGCCATCGACGAGCACGCGCACGCCGATGCCCTCGCTCTCGAGGTCGCTGATCTCGTCGACCAGGCCGTTCTTCGTCGCGATCCGCTGTGCCCGGCGAACGACGATGCGCGCGTCGGCGTAGGACGCTCCGGCTGCGAGCGCGGCCTCGACGGCTGTCCGGCAGAGCTCGCGCACGAGCGGCGGAGCTTAGCCGCCCGCCGCGGCGTGGCTACAATCCGCAGGCGCGCTGGTGGCGGAATTGGTAGACGCGCAAGGTTGAGGGCCTTGTGGCCTTAGGGCCGTGGAGGTTCAAGTCCTCTCCAGCGCACTGGACGCCTGTATGGCTGTCGAGTCGAGGTAGCGGGAAGCCGGCGGCGGGACGGCCTTGACGCCGTCCGCCGCTCCCGCTACGGTTTGCGAACACACGTTCGCCATCAAGGAGCCGGCATGGACTTGACCACGAGACAGCAGGAGATCTGGGACTTCCTCGTCGAGCATTTCGAGCAGCACGGATACCCGCCGACCGTGCGTGAGATCGGCGATGCGGTCGGTCTCGCCTCTCCTTCGACCGTGCACGCTCACCTCGCGAACCTCGAGCGTGCGGGACTCCTGCGTCGCGACCCTACGAAGCCGCGGGCGCTCGAGCTGACAGCGCACCGGCGCGTCTTGCGTACGGCGCCGCCCGAACCGAAGGTGCACGCTCTCCCACTCGTCGGCCAGATCGCCGCCGGTGCACCGCTGCTTGCTGACCAGAACATCGAGGACTACGTCGGGGTACCCGAGCCCCTCGCTTCGCGCGGCAGCGATCAGTTCCTCTTGCGCGCGAAGGGGGACTCGATGGTGAACGCCGGCATCCTCGACGGCGACTTCCTCGTCGTCCGCCGTCAGACCGATGCACGCGACGGCGACATCGTCGTCGCGCTCACGGGTGAGGACGAGGGCGCAGACGAAGCGACCGTGAAGAGGTTCTTCCGCGATGCTGGCCGCGTCCGCCTCCAGCCGGAGAACGACTCGCTGGAGCCCATCTACGCCCGCCACGTTCAGGTGCTCGGGAAGGTGGTCGGCGTCTTCCGGACGATGTGATGCCGGTCACGCCCCTCAACCGCACGCTCGACCAGGAGCTTCTCGCGCTCATGCGCGGGGTAAGCCTCGAGTGTCTTGTCTGCGGCGAATTCGTTCTCCACCATGAGTCGGCAATCCGGTGCCCGGAATGCGACGCTGCTCTCGCGCCGGGTCTGCTTGCCGCAGGATCGGGGGTACAATTGCGCCTGCAGGCCGGGTGACCGCGGGCTGCGTCGAGAGGCGCGGCTCGAGGAAAGTCCGGACACCGCAGGGCAGGGCGCTGGGGAAACCCCAGGCGGCGAAAGCCGACGGAAAGTGGCACAGAAAGGAGACCGCCACCGGCGAACGTGTGCTTCTCGCGAGACGTCGGAGGTAAGGGTGAAAAGGTGGGGTAAGAGCCCACCAGCGTCGCGGCGACGCGGCGGCTAGCCAAACCCCGTCCGGTGCAAGGCGAAGCAGGCCCCGTTACAGGTTGCCCGCCGAGGGGCCGGGTACGCCGCACGAGTCGTCGGGAAACCGGCGACCAAGAGGGATGGTCACCCTCGACAGAATCCGGCTTACAGGCCTGCTACGGGAAAAGCCCTGGCAACGGGGCTTTTTCTATGGTCCGATTCACCGGCGACTCGTCAAGCTCGCACCGCGGCGGGCGTGACTGCGGTCTCCGTGGAACCGCTCGGCGCGGTCGCCCGCGTGGCCTCGTGGGCTGCCGGCTACGAGCCGCCCCGCAGCAAGAAAGGTGCCCCGGCGACAGGGCGGGCGCGGCGCGACCTCCGGTGTGACAGCCCGCTCAGCCGCGCCACGATCCTCCACGGGACGACCCGGAAACGGCCGGATTAGCAGGACTTCCGCTTGGGTAGACTCACCTATCCCAGTAGCTCTGAGACCAGCTCTGAAAGCTCGCTTGCCGTTAGGCGGATGTGCCGGCTCTGATCGAGCTCCTTCCGCAGCACCTTCACCGTCTTCGAGCTCGACGACGTCAGCAACTCGCGCACGGCCTCGAGCGCGACTCGCCGCTCCAGGCCGGCACCAGACTCGAGCTCGGACTTGGCAATCAGCTCGAGCTCGGGATAGATGCGCGCCTCGAAGTCATCGCGATCCTTGTAGTCGGCGAGGTTGACCGAGAGCACCTGCCGCTCCTCGGGCGGCACGCCGAGCATCGGCGCGTCGTAGAGCTTGAAGTAGCGGCCGTCGGTGACCGCGCCCCAGCGCACGCCGAGGTTCGAGCAGTACGCAATGACC
>JBBQDZ010000085.1:0-9759 GCA_038320185.1 Gaiellales bacterium | reverse complement strand
GAGCCCGATGCCGTGCTCCCGCAGCGCGTCCGGCAGCGAGACGCCCTCGGCATCGCGGCGGGCGCGCAGCTCGTCCTGGTCGCGCATCGAGCCGGCTGCCGCCGAGGAGCCGAAGAGCGAGCGCGAGAAGCGGGCGCCCTCCTCGTCGGCCCAGTTGACGACGCGCACCGTGAGCTGCGGCTCTCCCTCCTCCGCCAGGCGGCGTAGCACCTCGACCGCCGCGACGAGGTTCAGGCACCCGTCGAGCCAGCCGCCGTTCGGCACCGAATCGATGTGGCCGCCGAGGAGGAGCGCGCGCTCGGAGGCGCCGCGCAGCGTGAACCACTGGTTTCCGGCCTCGTCGATCTCCTCCTCGACCGGCACGCCGGCGAGGCGCTCCCGCAGCCACTCGCGCGCCCGCGCCCATGTGGGCGTCCAGGCCACCCTCTGGGCGCCATTCGCGTCGCCCGTCAGCCGCTGGAGCTCGCGCAGCTCCTCGACCGTCCGGCTCGGCTGCAGAGGCATCGCGGCTGGACCTTAAACACCCGGCCGCGGTGTGATAAGCAAGCGTGCGTGTCCGCGGGGCCGGCAATCGCGAGCGAGGAAGTCCCGCGGCGCCGCCTGAGGCTGGCCCGCCGCCCCCTCGAGCGAGCCGCCGTCTTCCTGCTCGTCCTGGGAGCGCTCTGGGGGCTCTGGGAGGGCTGGCACTGGATCGGCACACGCGAAGGACTGACCTGGCCGTTCCCTGTGAACGACATCACGATGCCGCACCTCCACGACATCGTGAAGGCGCTCTTCGAGCCCTCGCGCGCGAACGGGCCGATGCTGATCCACGTGCTGCTCGACTCCGCGCTCTTCACCGCGAAGGAGGCCGCCGCCGGCTTTGCGATCGGCGCCGTCGTCGGCTTCGCGATCGCCGTCGTGCTCGCGCAGTCGCGCTTCCTCGAGCGCGGGTTCATCCCCTACATCGTCGCCTCCCAGACGATCCCGCTGCTCGCGATCGCCCCCATGGTCGTCGTCGGCCTCGGCTCCAAGCACGTCACTGCCTGGGTCTCGGTCGCCGTGCTCGCCGCCTACCTCACCTTCTTCCCGGTCGCGATCAGCGCCCTGCGCGGCCTGCAGTCGGCCGACGCGCGGGCCGTCGAGCTGATGCGCTCCTACGCGGCCGGGCGCCTCGCGATCCTCTGGAAGCTGCGCGTGCCGGCGTCCCTGCCCTACCTCTTCTCGGCCTTCCGGATCGCGGCGCCGCTCGCGATCGTCGGCGCGATCATCGCCGAGCCCGCGGCCTCGATCCAGGGCGGCCTCGGCGGGGCGATCGTCAACTTCAGCCAGTACTACTCGATCCAGCCGCGCCAGCTCTGGGCGACGAACGTGATCGCGGCGCTCTTCGGCATCACCTTCTTCCTGGCCGTCGTCCTCGCGGAGCGCCTGATCGTCCGACGCGCGCCGGAGCAGGTCGCATGAGCTCGCCCGCCGCCGTCGTATCCCTGCGCGGCGTCTCGAAGGTCTTCAAGGGCGGGACGACGGCCCTCGACGGGATCGACCTGGACATCCAGGCGGGCGAGTTCGTGTCGCTGATCGGCCCGTCGGGCTGCGGCAAGTCCACGCTCCTGCGCGTCGTCGGCGACCTGATCCAGCCGAGCCGGGGCGAGGCGGTCGTGAACGGCAAGACGGCCCACCAGGCACGTCTCGACCGCGACTACGGGATCGTCTTCCAGGACGCCGTCCTCTACGACTGGCGCACCGTCGCCAAGAACATCGCGCTCCCGCTCGAGATGATGGGGTGGGATCGCACGCGACGCCGTGCCCGCGTGCAGGCATTGCTCGAGCTTGTCGAGCTCCAGGGCTTCGAGGACCACCATCCCTGGCAGCTCTCGGGCGGTATGCAGCAACGGGTCTCGATCGCCCGCGCTCTCTCCTTCTCGCCGGCGCTCCTCCTGATGGACGAGCCCTTCGGAGCGCTCGACGAGATGACCCGCGAGCGCCTGAACAACGAGCTCTTGCGGATCTGGACGGAAACCGGCTCCACGATCGTCTTCGTTACTCACTCGATCGCCGAGGCCGTCTTCCTGTCGACGCGCGCCGTCGTCATGTCGGCGCGCCCGGGCCGGATCTCCACGATCGTCGAGATCGACCTGCCGCAGCCGCGGACGAGTGAGACTCGGGAGGAGCCGCGGTTTTTCGAGCTCGTCACAGCGGTGCGCGAGGCGCTCCAGCGCGGCGGCGCCGACCGCATCACCGACGAGCTGATCGCCGGAGGAGAGCTCTGAGCACCCCGGCGCCTGTTCAGACGCTTCCACGGGCGATCCTCGCGCGCCGGCTCGGCCGGCAGGTGCGCGGCTGGGTGCCGGCGCTGTTCGTCTTCGCGCTGGGCCTCGCCGCGTGGCAGTTCGTCTTCTCGCCGCTGGCCGGGAAGTTTCTGCTGCCGAAGCCGTTCGGGCACCGCTCGGTCACCCAGGCCTTCTGGGAGCAGCGGCAGGTGCTCTGGAGCGCCGGCTGGTTCACCTTCCGCGAGGCACTCGGCGGCTTCGCCGTCGGCTCCGGCCTCGCGATCGTCGTCGCGATCGTCCTCGCGCGCTGGAAGCGCGCCGGCGGCGCGCTGATGCCCTACGCGATTGCCGCCAACGCAGTGCCGATCATCGCCTTCGCACCGATCACAAATGCCTGGTTCGGAGCCCTGAACCCACGCTCGAAGATGGTGATCGCCGGGATCCTCTGCTTCTTCCCGGTGCTCGTGAACACGCTGCGAGGGCTCACCTCGGTCCCGCCTGCGGCGATCGAGCTGATGCGCTCCTACGCGGCAGGTGAGATCGAGATCTTCCGCCGCGTCCGCATCCCGAACGCGCTGCCGCACATCTTCGTGGGCTTGCGCGTAGCGAGCGTGCTCGCGATGATCGGTGCCATCGTGGGCGAGTACTTCGGCGGCTCGATCCAGGCGCTCGGGGTGCAGATCGAGAACTCGGTCTCGCTGTTCATGTTCCCCGTGGCGTGGGCGGCGATTATGGTTGCCAGCATCCTCGGAATTGCCTTCTACATGGCGATCGGGGTCGTCGAGAGGCTGACGACGAGCTGGCATGCCTCCGCTCGGGGGGCACGGGCGGAATGACAGAAGCGGCGGAGACAACTCGAAAGGAGACTCGATGAGGGATCGCAGATGGTGGGTGCTCGCTGGGACGGTTGCACTGGCGGCGGCCCTGACGGCGGCGGCGCTCGCCGCGGCCACGGCATCCGGCGGAGCGCGCAAGGACAAGGTCACAGTGCAGCTCAAGTGGGTGACGCAGGCGCAGTTCGCGGGCTATTACGCCGCGCTCGCCAAGGGGTACTACGGCCAGCAGGGCCTCGACGTGAAGATCAAGGTTGGGGGACCGAACATCACGCCGGAGCAGGTCGTCGTCGGCGGCCAGGCGGAGTTCGGCGTCGATTGGCTGCCGAGCCTGCTCGCGACGCGCGACCAGGGCGGCAACATCGTCAACATCGCGCAGGTCTTCACCCGGAGCGGTATGACCGAGGTGACGCACAAGGACAGTGGCATCACCTCGATCGCGAAGATGAAGGGCAAGAAGGTCGGCGTCTGGTGCTGCGGCAACCAGTTCGAGCTCTTCGCGGCCCTGACGAAGAACGGGATCAGCCCGACGAACGGCAAGGACGTGACGATCGTCAACCAGCCGTTCGACATGAACCTCTTCCTCCAGCGTCAGGTCGACGCCGCCGCGGCGATGACCTACAACGAGCTGGCGCAGGTGCTCGAGTCGAAGAACCCGAAGACCGGCAAGCTCTACCAGCTCTCGGAGCTGAACGTGATCAAGATGGAGGCGGCCGGAACCGGCATGCTCGAGGACGGCCTCTTCGTCCGCGGCGACTGGATCAAGGACACGCACAACCAGGACGTCGCGAAGCGCTTCCTCGCGGCCACCTTCAAGGGCTGGGGGTACTGCCGCGACCATCTCGCCGACTGCACGAACATCGTGCTGAAGAACGGCTCGACGCTCGGGAAGGGTCACCAGACCTGGCAGATGAACGAGATCAACAAGCTCATCTGGCCGGCGAAGCTCGGGGTCGGGGTCATGGATCCCGCCGCGTATGCGCGGACGGCGAAGATCGCCAAGCAGTACAAGGTGATCAAGAAGGCGCCGTCCGGTGCCTACCGCGCGGATATCGCGAAGGCGGCCGTCGCGCTCCTCAAGAAGCAGGGCGTCGACGTCGTCGGCAAGAGCTACAAGCCCGTCACCGTCACCGTGACGCCTGGAGGCAAGTAGCAGCAAGCTGAGCGGGTGGGGCCGCCTCGTGCGGTCCCGCCCGCGAACGAAGAAGGAGGCGCGATGTCGGTTCTGATCAAGGGCGGCCGGGTGATCACGGCGGCGGACGACTTCGTCGGCGATATCTTCGTCGAGGGCGAGCGGGTGACGCTGATCGGCGAGTCGCTGAGCGTGGAGGCGGACCGCGTCCTCGATGCATCCGGCAAGTACGTCCTCCCGGGCTGCGTCGACCCGCACACCCACCTCGACATGCCCTTTGGCGGCACGACGACGATCGACGATTTCGAGTCGGGCCACCGGGCGGCGGCGTTCGGCGGCACGACCTGCCACGTCGACTTCTGCATCCAGGGGAAAGGCCAGAGCTTCGGCGAGGCGCTCGAGGCCTGGCACGCGAAGCGCGAGGGGAAGGCGCTGATCGACAACGGCTTTCACATCGCGGTCACCGATCTCCGGGAGGGGGGCACGCTCGAGGAGCTCGCCTCGCTGCCCGACCAGGGCGTCTCCTCCTACAAGCTCTTCATGGCCTACAAGGGCGCGCTCCAGGTGGATGACGAGACGCTTTTCCGGACGATGCAGGTGGCGGCGGAGACGGGCGCGCTCGTGATGGTGCACGCCGAGAACGGCGACGCGATCGACGTCCTCGTCAAGCAGGCGCTGGCAGCCGGCCACGCCGAGCCGCATTGGCACGCGCTGACGCGCCCGCCCGAGACGGAGGGCGAGGCAACGAACCGGGCGATCCAGCTCGCCCGGGTCGCCGGCTCGCCGCTCTACGTCGTCCACGTGTCGTGCGCCGAGTCGGTCGAGCCGATCGCCCTGGCTCGCGAGAAGGGCTGGAACGTCCACGGTGAGACGTGCACGCAGTACCTCTTCATCGACTACTCGTTTCTCGAGAGGCCAGACTTCGAGGGCGCCAAGTACGTCTACACGCCCCCGCCCCGCGGGAAGGAGAATCAGGATGTCCTCTGGAACGCACTCGGCGCCGACATCCTCTCGGTGATCTCCACCGACCACTGCGCCTTCCTCTGGGATGGGCAGAAGAGCCTCGGTCGCGACGACTTCTCGAAGATCCCGAACGGTGGCCCGGGGCTCGAGAACCGGCTCCAGATGATTCACCACTTCGGTGTGCGCGAGGGACGGATCACGCTCAACCGGATGGTCGAGCTGCTCGCGACGAACCCGGCGAGGCTGTTCGGACTCGCTCCGCGCAAGGGCACGATCGCCGTCGGCTCGGATGCCGACATCGTCGTCTTCGATCCGGAGAAGCGCGTCACGATCTCGGCCGCGACCCAGCATTCGAAGGTCGACTACAACCTCTACGAGGGGACGGAGGTCGTCGGCTCACCCGAGGTCGTGCTGCGGCGGGGAGAGGTGCTCGTCGAGGGGGACGACCTCGTCGCGAAGCCCGGCTCGGGCCAGTTCGTGAAGCGCGCTCGCTTCGGCGAGGAGCTTACGCCGGCCGCCGCGCGCTAGCGCGGCGCGCGCGTCCGCCGACGGAAGAGCACGCTCGTCGCGATTCCGGCGAGCCACCCGAGCACGGCGGCGGCCAGCATGATCCAGACGAGCGACGCCTTCGTCGAGCCGACGACCCAGCTCACCTTCACGTGTCGCGTGTTCGAGAGGATCAGCGCGATCAGGACGACGAGGAACGCGACGAGGAAGACGGCCCACGTGTAGAGCCGGGCTCGGTTCCCGTGGCGGCGCATTCTGTCGCCGCGCGGTTCCGCCCCTGCCGTGCTCGCGAGTGGAGTGTCAGCTTCCACAAGCGGGTTTCTTTCCGTTCCTCAAAGGGAGAAACGTCGGAGCAACCGCCCTTCCCGCGTGACGCCCGCGCAGATGGGGGTGGTAGGAACGGCTCTGTGATTCTTGAGACAGACGACGTCCAGCTCGTCCGTGCCGCTCAGGTCGGCGACCTGGCTGCGTTCGAGGTGCTCGTTCGCCGCTACCAGGGCCGTGTCTACCGCGTAGCTGTGCGCCTGCTGGGCGACGCGGACGAGGCGGAGGACGCGGCTCAGGAGGCGTTTGTCCAGGCCTGGCAAGCTCTGCCGATGTTCCGCGGAGCAAGCTCGCTCCCCACCTGGCTCTACCGGATCGTGACGAACCGTTGCTTGAACCACCTCCAGGCTCGCCGCTCCGAGGAACCGCTGAGTGACCGACATGAAGCTCAGACGCCCGGTCCGCAGCGGGCAGCCGAAACGGAAGATGCGCTTGCCGCCCTGAAAGTGGCGATCCTCCGGCTGACGCCCGAACAGCGTGCCCCGCTTGTCCTGCGCGAGCTCGAGGGCCGTGCCTATGGCGAGATCGCCGAGATCCTCGAGATCACCGTCCCCGCCGTCAAGAGTCGCCTGCACAGGGCGCGGCTCGAGCTACTCGTGGCGATGAGGCAGTGGGCATGACGACCGGTGACGACGCCGGCCGCCTCCGCTGCGGCACGAGGGTCGCTGCACTTGTCGACCAGGTCGCCGAAGGGGTCCCACCGGACGACCCAACCCACCAGGCGCGCTGCCCCCACTGTCGGGCGGCACTCCGGGAGCTCGAGCAGCTGTGGGATCGCGTTCGCGAGGCCGCCCGTGAGGACGTCCAGCCGCCGCGCCGCCTGATCGACGACGTCGTTCGGCGGGTCCGGCAGGAGCTGCGGGCACTCGGGCAGCTCGTGCCGCTCGAGACGGTCGTCCCGCGCCTCGTGCGTCACGCCCTCCTCGGCGGACCCCGCGGGATGACCCGGATCGCCGACTCCGTCGTCGCTCGCATCGTCGCCAACACGGTGCGGGCAACGCGCGGTGTGCACGCGCTGAGCGTGGAGGGCCCGGGCACGAGCGGAGGCGAGGTTCCCGGGCGGCTGCCGCCGCGGGGCGTGGAGATCGAGGTGAGCGGTCATAGCCTGACGGTCCAGGTGCGACTCGTCGTCGCCTACGGGAGGAGCATTCCCGCTGTGACGGCCGAGGTCCGACGCCGCGTGATGCTTCGCATCGAGGCCCTAACGGGTCTGGAGGCGACGAAGGTCGACATCGCGGTCGACGATGTATTCGGACATCCGCAGGCGCCCGCCCCTCGTCGGCTGCCGCTCTAGGAAGTGCCGGGGAGACAGACCCCGAAAAGCCCCACGCAGCAACGGGGGAGCATGATGCCGGAACTTTTTTTTGTGGCGACGCTCTAACTAGGGGACGTACGAAAGATCGGCACAACTCGACTGGCAAAGGAGCAGAAGTGGACGCAGGAGAAAGCACATCCAAGCCCGAGACGGCCTCCGCCTCGCGCAGCCTGGCCGCCCGGAGCGCGGAATCGCCCGAAAGCGCGTCGCCGCTCCAGTCGGAGCGGGGCTCGACGACCATCGCCGATACCGTCGTGACGAAGGTCGCCGGCATCGCTGCCCGTGAGGTGCGCGGGGTTCACCAGCTGGGCGGGGGAGTCTCGAGGGCCCTCGGCTCGGTGACCCAGCGCGTCGGTATCAGCGACGAGCGCAGCCAGGGGGTCTCGGTGGAGGTCGGCGAGCGCGAGGCGGCGGTGGATCTGACCCTCGTGGTCGAGTACGGCGAGTCCATCCCGCGGGTTGCCCAAGCAGTCCGGGACAACGTGATCAAGCGCATCGAGGGCATCACGGGGTTGTCTGTCACCGAGGTCAACGTCGCGGTGGACGACCTTCACTTCCCGGGCGACGAGACCCCGGAAGCCACTCGCGTCCAGTAGCTCGACGCCGGTGTCGAAACTGGAGACGCCCCCGGGAGAGCCGCCTGGCCCGACGGAGCGCGCCGCGCTAGCGCGGATCGCACTCGAAGCCGCGCTTGCGGTCAAGGAGGTGGTCCGCGCCGAGGCTGGGCCTCACGGCGCCTGGATGACCGATGTCGAGGGAGAGCGAGTGTCCGGTGTCGTCGCGGCCGCCCAGGCCGACGGCCGCTACACACTCGCTCTGCACCTGGTCGCACGCCCGGTCCCGTTGCCCGAACTCGCGGACCTGATCCGCGACAAGATCAGTCGGGCTGCGGATCGAGCGGGCCTCGGAGCCTGCGTCGGTGCGATCGACGTCTCGATCGAGGACGTCGAGCCTCTGGAGGGACCTGCGTGATCGTCCTGCCTCTCCGCGCCGTCGCGAGGCTGACTGCGTTCCTGCTTCTCGTCGCTCTGGCCGCCCTCGGCCTCGCAACGGCCGTCTTCTCGCTGCAGGGCGACTCGCGGGCGCTCAGCCTGCCGACGCTGGCGCGGCATCTCCGCCTGCCCGACCTGCGGAGGATCGTCGGCGACTATCTCTCGTCGCTCGAGCACAGCGGCCCGACTGCATGGATCTCCGTCGGCGCCGGGGCGGCGGCCGTCGCGTTGGGCCTGCTGCTGCTCGCCGGCGTTCTCGCACCCCGCCGCGAGCGCTCCGTCGTTCTCGAAGACGGAGACGGAGACGGAGACGGGGCCGGGGCTCACCTCGCGGCACGCCGCCGTCCGCTTGCGCAGATCGCGAGCACGCTCGCGGAGCAAGAGCGCGGCGTCACGGCCACCAGAACGAAGCTCCGCGTCAGCCGCTGGGGTTCAGGCGGCAGGCTGAGGGTGACCGCGTTCCACCCGAGGAACCGCACGGGCGCAGAGGTCTCCAACCGCGTGTCCGCAGCGATTGCGCCGCTCGCCGAGGCCTTCCGGCTTCGCACTAGGGTCCGTTCGCGCGTCGGCGAGCGCGGGAGCAAGCGCGTCCAGTGATACGGCAACGCCTTCGGGCGCACACCTCACCGCTCGCCTACCTCGGCCACCTGCTCGTCGCAATCCTCGGCGGAGCGCTCGTCTGGTACGGCCTGATGGTGATGCTGCTGGCGTTCAAGGTCTCGCCGCACTCGGTCAACGACATCAGCGCGTACCGCAGCGTCTACGACTACTTCGCTGGCCTCGGAGTAGACGACATCAGCACTCGCGTCCGCCTCATCGCCGGCCTCTCCGGTCTCGGGGCCTTCCTCCTGGCTGCCTACCTTGCCTGGAAGGAGATCCCCCGACCCTATCTCGCTCGCACCGACGTCGCCCTGTACGAGGACGAGGTGACGACGGTCACCGTCGGCCCGCGCGCCATCGAGCGGGCGGCCGAGTTGGCCGCGAGAGAGCACGAGGGGGTCAGCGCCGCGGCGGCGCGGTACGCCGGCGAGGACGGCCTCAACGTGGACGTGTCCGTGAAGCACGCGAGGAGCGTCCCGAGCATCGTCAGGGAAGTCCACGGAAGCATCTCCGCCGCACTTGCTCGACACGAGCTGCCGGCCATGCCGGTCAACGTCACTCTCGCCGGTTTCGACCGGAAACATCGAAGGGAGCTCAACTGATGATGAGTCCAGGGCAGTTCGCCGCAGCGCTCGGCTTCGCGTTCGTCGCCGTGTGGATTCGCTTCGACTTCGCCGACGCGATCCTCTGTCTTGTCGGCGCGGTCGTCTTCTTCCTCGGCGCCGCGCTTCTGCTCGGCAAGCTCGATCTCGCCGAGTTGCAGGCGCGTCTCCGCAGCAGCGTCGGGCAGCCGCCGCCGCCTCCGCCGCCGGCGCGCTGAAGCGGAGCCGGCGCCCGGCCGTTC